>JAFXIM010000177.1 GCA_017533165.1 Eggerthellaceae bacterium | reverse complement strand
TGCGAGTAGTAGATCGGGGAATCGCCCAGACGCACGATCTCCGCATCCTGCGTGGTCATGTTAACCAAGGAGTACGCGGGAATGCCGCCCTCTCGATTCGTGAACCACTTGATCAGGTCAGCATAGCCAAGCGGGCTCACACGAACGGGCTCGTTCTGATAGTTGATCTGGCTGTACATCGTGGAGATCTCGAACTGGCTGACGTACTCGGGGATGGCGCCCATCTCACGATTGCCGTAGAGAATAGCGATCTCGCGGTCGATGACCGGAATCTCGGAGTAGTTGACCTCCTGGATATCCTCGGCAAACTCAAGGGTGTCGGTCTGCAGAACGTTGGCGTACTTCGCCGCATTACCGGGAATGATGGCGAAGGACAAAACTGCGCCCACCAAGCCAACAAGTGCCACAGCAACCGGGATGTAAGAAGCAAACTTGAAAGCCTTTGCCTTGCCGGGGTTAGGAGAGCGAAGATCATCGCCCTTGGCCGCGCTGCGAGACTTCCAAGTGAGGAACAAGAACAGCGGCAGCATGATGATGACGATCACGAACATCCACGTATCAACGCTGTGAATGTTTATGGGCGGATGGAACCACCAGTATGCGATCGCAAGGCAGAGAACAAGAAGGACAGCCAGAACAATGAGAGCCTTCTTGCTGAAGTTCTTCAGCTGATCGAAGAACGAAAGGTCGAGATGCGGTGGTTGCGCACCCCCGCGGCCGCCACGACCGCCGACACCCGCATGCGGGCCTTGACCACCGACTTCATCTGCAGGGTCTACGTTGATGGTGTCGCCCGCTTGCGCCCCTCCAAAGGGAGACTGAGCTCCTCCAAAGGGAGACTGGCCGCCACCAACGCCACCCGTGTTGACGCCCGATTGCTTCAGGGCTTCAAGCAGGGCTTCGATACCTGATTGCTGTTTCACGCGCTATCCTTCCTCAAACAAATACAAACTCTTAGTGCTTTACCCGTCCATTATAAAGCAGCACGCTCAGCCCCTTGCGGAGCCGAGCGCACCATCATCAGTTCGTCAATTATCAAGGCAGCCCTTACAATGCTCGCGCTTCCTTGCGAAGCGCTCAGCTGCATCCCTTCGCAAAACCGCTAGGCCAAGCTCCTCAAAACATACTGCAGGATACCGCCGTTTTCGTAGTATCTGCCCTCCGTCGGCGTGTCCACGCGAACGATAGCCTCAAACACCAGCTCAGACCCATCGGCACGAAGCGCCTTCACCTTCACCTCGCGTGGCTCGGGAAGACCCTGCGCAAAGTCAATCGACTCAATGGAGATACGCTCGCTTCCGTCCAAGCCCAGAGTCCCCGCATTCTGGCCTACCTTGAACTGCAGCGGAAGGATACCCATGCCAATGAGGTTGGATCGATGGATTCTCTCGAAGCTTTCCGCGATCACCACGCGCACGCCGAGCAGCATAGGGCCCTTTGCCGCCCAATCGCGAGAAGACCCGCTTCCGTACATCTTTCCTGCAAGAATAGCCAGCGCAGACCCCTCTTCTCCGTAGCGAACCGCTGCGTCGTAAATCGTCTCGAGACCGCCTGCGATAAAGTCGCGCGTCCAGCCACCCCTCTTTCCCTCGGCAAGCTTGTTAAGCAGCTTGACATTGGCGAAGGTGCCTCGCATCATGACCTCGTGATTTCCTCGACGAGATCCGTAAGTGTTGAAGTCCGCAGCGCCCACACCCCGGTCTTCAAGATAGCGGGCTGCCGGCGAACCTGCGGCAATAGAGCCTGCGGGAGAAATATGGTCGGTGGTAATGAAGTCATCGAAGAAACCAATGACACGAGCAGCCTCAATGCCTTCAAGCGACCCGGGATTGCGCTCCATGCCATCAAAATACGGGGCTCGCCTTACATAGGTGGAAGCCTCATCCCAAGCAAAGGTGTCGCTTGGCTCTACCTCGATAGCCGCCCAAGATTCATCACCTGCATAGAGGCCCTGCGTTCCCTGAGCGTAGAGCTCGGCGGTAACGCATTCATCCACCAGACGCGATAACTCGTCCACGTCAGGCGCAACGTCGGCAAAATACACCGGTCTGCCTTCCGAATCGAAACCCAGGGGGTCCGCATCAATATCAATGTCCATGGTGCCCGCAACGGCATAAGCGATCACGTTTGCGGGCGCCATCAGATAGTTCTGGGAAACATCTGGCGAAATACGACCGTCAAAGTTGCGATTTCCCGACAGAACGCTTGCCAACTCAAGCTTATCAGCGATCTCGTGCATGGGATCCGACAAGGGTCCGGAATTGCCGATACAGCTCATGCAACCAAAGCCGCAGGTGTAAAAGCCCAGCTGCTTGAGAGAATCAAGCAGGCCGGCACGCTCGAGCATGAGCTCGGTCGCACGGCTTCCGGGCGCGAGGATGGTCTTAACCCACGGTTTAGGAGCAAGGCCTCTGCTGACGAGGTTTCGAGCCACCAGGCCCGCTGCGATCATCATGGCGGGATCGGTTGCGGTCGTGCAGCTGGTCACCGCCGCAATTGCCACCGCACCGTGACCAAGCTCGAATTCTTGGCCAAATAGGTTCAGCTTCTCCCGAAGGTCGATATCAAGCTTTCGCTCAACGCAGATCTCCCGGAAGCGCATGCCAGCCTCAGCGCGCAGGATTTGGTCATGCGGTCTCGACGGACCCGCGATGGAAGGCTCGATGCTTGAAAGATCCAACTCGATAACCTGAGCGTATACACGATCACTCGAAACACAACCGCCCCAGAAGCCCTGCGCCTTGGCGTATGCTTCGACAAGATCGAGCTGATCCTGCGAGCGACCCGTCATGCGGAGGTAGTCGATCGTGTTTTCGTCCACGGGAAACAGCGTACAGGTGCTGCCGTATTCGGGAGTCATATTGGAAATGCAAGCTCGTTGCTGGGCGGTAAGGGATGACAAGCCCTCGCCGAAGCACTCAACGAAGCAACCGACCACCCCTTGCGCACGAAGCGTCTTGGCGAAGGTAAGCGACACGTCCATAGCCGATACGCCCGGTTGAAGGCATCCGCTCAGCTTCATGCCCACGACGCGCGGGACCAAGGTGGTGATGGGCTGGCCCAGGGCTGCCGCCTCAGCTTCGATGCCGCCGACGCCCCATCCCAACACGCCAATGCCGTTAGCCGTCGGTGTATGAGAGTCGGTACCCACCAGCGTATCGAAGTACACAACGGGGCTACCGTCTGCGCCAACGCGCCCATTATGAGAGCGAGCCACGACGGTGGCGAATTTCTCGATATTGAGCTGATGGCAAATACCCTGACCAGGCGGCACGATGCGAACGTTTTCAAACGACTCCTGCGACCATTTCAAAAAGCTGTAGCGTTCGGCGTTGCGCTGATGTTCAAGCTGCATGTTTTGATCCATGCAGCCTTCGCAGCCAGCAAAATCCGCAATAACCGAATGGTCAATGACCAAATCGCAGGGAATCTGCGGGTTGATCTGCTTGGGATCGCCGCCTAAGTCTGCGCAAGCCTCGCGCATGACAGCAAAGTCCACAAACACGGGAACACCAGTAAAATCCTGGAAGAGCACGCGTGCCGGGGAAAAGGCCACCTCATCACCTGTATCACCCGCAAGACCCGCCTCGACGATCCTTTGGCAGAAGAGACGTGCCTCATCTTCATCCTCAACATTGCGCAATACATTCTCCAACAAAACGAGAAGCGAGAGGGGCAGCTTGTCTGACCCTTCAACTGCGTTTACGGGAAAATAGGTGTAAGAATTAGCGCCAGCTTGCAGCTGGGCCTCACGATGGGTCATGTGAAAGTCCTTTACTGAGAGACGTTTTCGACGATCTGAGCAGCGCGCTTGCGAAGCCAGCCCTTTGCATTGGCTGCATCAAAAGCCATTCGCACGCCAAGCTGCTCCTTGACATTCTGAGAAATCTTGCCCGTGGAGAATTCAACAACGGCTGCGAGCATTTCCTGAAACTCAAGATCGCCGTGATAGCACTGTATGGCCTCATCGAGCAGCGGCCACACCTTTTCTGATCGGATTTCCGTAGTAGCACCTAACTTGCAGAGGAAGCGCATGGCCGAAAGACGGACGGGGCCATTATCCTCGTCAAACAGGGCTGTTTCCGCCCCTTCAAGAGCCTTGTCGCAAGCACGGGAATCATGAGAAACGAGCACGGTGAGCGCATCGAGAATTTCCCAACGAGTCTGAGCCTCATCAAAATCCAGAACGCTGACAAGAGTGGGGATATAAGGAACCAAAACCTCAGGGCTCTCTTTTGCAACGGCAGAAATCACACATGAAGCTTTCTGTCTACTACGACGCGAACTCGACGCCACCTGCTCGACGGCTAGTTGCAACTCCTCGGCATTAGGAAGCTTGATTGCAGTAGAGGAAGTCTTTCCGCTCATCACAGTATCCTTCCATAAATGTGGCAAAAATGCAGACAATTAACCACAAATATTATACGCAAAGGCTAAAACACACTCTGATTTGAACGTCTCAATTAACATTTCTGCAAAGCAATGCCCATAAAAACGAAGAAAGCCGGCCAAGCGGCCGGCTCGTCTTTCCCCTGGAGATGCGAAAGCATCCCCCATGAGCGGAACGCCCTATCCTCCCACGGACTGCACCGCAGTACTTTCGGCGATGGGGGGCTTAACTGCCGAGTTCGGAATGGGATCGGGTGATCCCCCCCTCCATGGTTCCGCTCATGGGAGATGCTCCC
>JAFXIM010000176.1 GCA_017533165.1 Eggerthellaceae bacterium | reverse complement strand
ATTCGCCATACGCACGACCTCCTTGTTCAGGAAGGCCTTCGATGCGTAGATCACATCCACGTTTTCGTAACGAGAGGTGAAAGCCTCGCGGTACGAGCGCATGCGGTTTTCGACGTCCTCCTCATCGTACACGTACAGTGCCGTCCCCTGGGTCCGAGCCAGCTCGACCATATCCACGCCGCCGATATACAAGCGACCATCACGCACTTCGGCGGTCTTTGGCAGTACCGCGCCCAACTCCATAGTGGTGCGGTTATCCGGTTGTTTGGTCAGATCAGATGCGGGAAGAGCCATGCTCGCTTCCTTTCCAAGGGCTCACGCGCGAAAGACGGCTCGGATGCCTCTTCAGCTCAAGACCGTTTGCCCCGTTATGGGAGGTTTTGGGTTTTCGCCATGATACCCCGAGCATTGTTTCGCGCACGCTACAATAGGATAAACGCACGGGAAAGGAAGCCTTATGCCGTACCTGCTCGACTATCTCGAGAACCAGTTTGCCACTTTCGAAGAGCAGCCTCTCAACGCAGTTGACGCCGCCGTTCTCTCTCAGATGTGCATGGTCAACGGCAAGGGCATGATTCCCGGTCTCAAAGACCGCAGCTCCTTCGTCAACGTCTTCATCTTCCTCCAGGATAAGTTCAGCCCGAGCAATAAGCCCGTGCGCTTTATCGAGCTGCTCCAGGCGGAAAACTTCCGCGATATGTTCACCGGTCTCGATCCAGCTCGCATCAAAAACTGCCTATTCGCCACGGCCTCAAGTCCACGATTCCGCAACATGGTGGTGCGCGACTACATCAACCTCTTCGATGCGGAACGTGAGCTGCAGTTTGCCGCCATGACTTTCGTGCAAAACGACGACTTCGCCGTAGTCACCTTCCGCGGCACCGATTCCTCCATCACCGGATGGAAGGAAGACTTCAACATGGCCTATTCGGCACCGGTGCCCGCACAGGAACAGGCGCTGCAGTACCTCGAAGCCGTAGCGGGCAACCTTCCCGAAAAAATCTACCTCTGCGGTCATTCGAAAGGCGGCAACCTCGCCGAATACGCAGCGCTCAAGGTTTCTCCCGAAATCCAGCAACGCATCGAGCGGGTCTTCATCCTTGACGGTCCGGGTTTCAAAGAGGGTTTCTTCGGCTCCAGCCAATACGCGCCCATTATCGACCGTATGTACAAGGTGGTTCCGCAGGACTCCATCATCGGCATACTGCTCGACTCCCCCGTGCCTCTGCATGTAGTCCCCAGCAACGCAAAGGGCTTCAACCAGCACAGCGTGTTCACCTGGGAGATTGCCCTCAAACCCATTGAGCTTGAGGCCGAACTCGAAGTTGAAGACGAGACAGAGGATAAGCTTGCCTTTCTCGACCGCATTCGATCTCGTGAAGAGGGCGAAAGCATCTCGAAGGCCATTTTGGAAGAACTTGCAGAAGGTGACGACCTCATCGACTACGAAGGCGTCATGGGATGCGACTTCGTCTACCTCGAGGAGATCTCCGACAACTCGAGCTTCGTATCCGAAACCTTGCGCCGCTGGCTGGGTCGTTATGACGACAAGGAGCGCGAAGGTGTCATCGATGCGCTTTTCCGCATGCTTGAAGCTACAGGCGCCGACGACGTGCTCGACATCCTCTCAGGCGGGGCAAAGACACTCAACATGTTTGCGGACGCAGCATCTGTCGCCACCGATGAGGATAAGGACCTCATCATAGAGGCCGGCAAGGACTTTGCCGAAACCGCCTCGGGCCTGGCAGCGGTGCGCATGGGAAAGGCTGCCGCGCAGGGCGTCAAGGCAGGCGTGGCCCAATTGAAGGAAGCGGCGCAAGCTGCAGCTGAAAAGCGCCGCCTTGCCAAGGAGCTTCAAGCTCAAGAGCTTCGCATCAAGGAACTGCAAGCCGCAGAGCCCATCGACGAAGCTTAAGACTTGCGACATAGCGAGGCGTACCGCCCAACGCCACATAAGCCATCGCAAAGAAGGCCCGAGCTTGTCACAGCAAACTCGGGCCTTGTCGTTTCATGCAAGCAATTTCTAGCGCTTGAACGCCTTTTCGATGCGAAGGGTAAGCATAGCTCCCGTGTCGTAAGCCACGCTGTGAGCCTCAGGGTTCTCGCACACCACGTTAAAGCCCACGAGGTGCTCGCCTTCCCAAACGTAGACCACCAACATGTCGGGTGTCTCTCGCACTTCGACACGGCGATCCTCGGTAATCTCAATGGTGCCCGCAGAGATAAACAGCAGCTCGCCCACCTTAATGGTGTTCGTTGAAATAGAGCCGCGCAAAGCGAGGGATGCGGGAACCTCACGACCGGCAAGCTCGCAGGCCATGACCGAGCCCGCGCAAGCGCCCTGCAAAACGGCATTCTTCCAAATGCCCACTACGCGGTTTTGCCCGGAAATAAGCTCAAGGTTCGCAGCCACGTCACCCGCGGCGTACACATCGGGATTGCTCGTGCGCATGTACTCGTCAACGCTCAAGGATCTGAAGCCTTCAAGCGCCCCCTCGGGAACGAAGCCGATGTTAGACCTCATGCCATGGGAAACGCTGATTTCGTTGAACTGCTCGACGTCTCCGTTGGCAAAGGAGACCTCGAGGCAAGGTACGCCCGGAACCTCGCTCTCCAACAGCTTGACCTCCGACATGGTAGTCCCCAGCTTGAAGCTCACGCCCAGCTTGCGCATGCCTTCCTCAAATCGCTTAGCCGCTTCAGGCAGCGCGTTGAAGTCGAGAATATGGGGCTTCATGCCCACCAGGGTCACCTGCTTGCCGCCAGCAAGACAGGCCTCGACCGTCTTGAGCGCAACCATGGAGGCACCGCTCACGAGCACGCGCTTGCGATCGGGGTCGTTCACCACGCTCTTCAAGCGTTCGGCATCCTCCATCGAGCGAAGCGTAATGGGGCTGTAGCCCTCAACCGGCGGGAAACCCACCAGCGCGGGGTCTGATCCCGTGGAGATCAGGCACTTGTCGTAGGAATAGTCGCCCTGAGTCGTATGGATCAGGTGAGCCTCCACGTCGATGCCACTGACGGGGCAGTTTTCAAGCACCTCCACATCAAGGCTGGCAAGCTCTTCAGCCGTCCAAGGGTGGCACTCCTCAAAGCTCTTGGCACCAGCTGCGTAGTATGAGGTGAGGATGGGGCTATAGGGAACAGCTCCTCCGCGCGAGAAAGCCAGAATACGACCTTCGTATCCGGAATTGCGAAGGGCGATGGCGCAGTTCACGCCGGCGCTGCCATAGCCGATGATTGCAACAGTCTGATCTGACATAGCTCGTAACCTTTCGCCTTCCACTTACGCGAACACCTGGGCGAGCCAGGGGCCGTATTCGCCATACCACATGCCGTTGAGCTGGCCAAATACCTTATCCCAGTCAAACTGATTCTCAAACATGAGCTCGGTGTAGTGCTTGTTCTCAACATCGCGCGGTGCGTTCATCATGCGGAAAGCATAGGTGTAGGTACAGGTGGGGCACATGGTGATCACCGTAGATCCGTCGGGCACGAAGGAGAGCTTGGAATCGACCTGGGAGGCCTGACGATTGGGATCGAATGCGCTCACCGCACCACCCGCGCCGCAGCAACCGTGGAACACCGCCGGCGTTTCGTCATCGAGCCCAAGAATGCCGCGCGTTTCGTCGAGATAGCTGCCGTCTCGATCCTGGCAGGATTTGGAGAAAACGAGCGGGCGCTCGGGAAGGGGCTTCTTAGGTTCAAAACCACGCTCGACGAGGAAGTATGACAAGGACTCCACTTCGATGTCGAGACCGCGCTTTTCCAGAGTGAGCTTCATGTCGTTTGCGCAACCGGGACACACGCACACGAGCTTCTTAGCACCCGACTGCTCGAGCTCAGCGGCGTTGCGGTCGCACAGGGCCTCGGCGCGCTCATAGAAGCCAGCGCTCTTGAGCGAAGACCCACAGCAGCTGTCAAGCATGGTGGCCTTTCCACCCAGGGAATCGATGGCTTCGAAGATCTCACGCGTAAGCTCAGGACCGTAAGCGGCCAAAGAGCACCCCGGGAAGAAAGCGACCTC
This sequence comes from Eggerthellaceae bacterium, assembly GCA_017533165.1. The sequence continues at coordinate 2,038 of JAFXIM010000176.1, read as the reverse complement.
GCAGTCGGTCTGAGCTTCGGCATCCTCACTTGCGCGATGACGCGTGAGGTCGGCATAGCTGATCCCGTGAATAGCGCGATACGCAGTGAAAATGTCCCACTCCTCGTCAACCATGACGCTCGTGTAGCTTTCCCGCGGGATGAGGCCCAGATTCAAGAAGTCGACGCGGGCATGGTAGATGAGATCGCATACGTCGTTATGGGCAAAGCAGGTGTTCTTGCACGAGGTGCAGAAGAAGCACCCGCGCACCGCCTGCATAAGCTCGCCGTTGGTCACGATGGCGTTGAACAAATCCTCAGGTGTTTCGGATGCGCGCTCGGCATCGAGCATGCCGCGGGCGATGGCGCCCAAGGTCATACCCGCCTTCGTGAGAGACGTGCACGAATCCACACAGTAGCCGCACTGCGTGCACTGCCCTAAAAACTTCCAATACACATCAGAGTGCTTGAGCAATCCCATATGTGTCTTCCTTCCCCGCGCTCCGCACGCGAAACGCTTTCATCAAAAATCCGCCCGCACGGTATGCGCAGGCGGAAACGCTTGCCTACAAGAAGTAGCTGACGCCGCCTTCGATAAGCGGCTGATACTTATTGCCCGGCACGTTCTTGTACAGGCCGTAGCCACTGCGCTCAGTGTGGCCCATCTTGCCGAGGACGCGGCCGTCGGGACTCGTGATACCCTCGATGGCCAACACGGATCCGTTCGGATTAACGTCCATGTCAAGCGAGGGAACGCCCGCCTCGTCGACGTACTGCGTAGCCACCTGGCCACGCTCGAGCATCTGAGCCAGCAGCTCATCGCTTACCACAAAGCGGCCCTCGCCATGGCTGATGGCGATGTTGTGGATGTCGCCTACCTCGCAGCGGGAAAGCCACGGAGACAGGTTGGAGGCCACGCGCGTACGCACGAGGCGGCTCTGGTGACGACCAATGTTGTTGAAGGTAAGCGTAGGACAGCTATCATCCATCGGGCGAATGTCGCCGTAAGGCACCAGGCCCAGCTTCACCAAAGCCTGGAAGCCGTTGCAAATGCCCAGCATCAAGCCGTCGCGGTTGAAGAGAAGGTCACGAACGGCCTCTGTCACCTCGGGTGCGCGGAAGAAGGCGGTGATGAACTTCGCAGATCCGTCGGGCTCGTCGCCGCCGGAGAAGCCGCCGGGGATCATGATGATCTGGCTGTTCTTGATTGCCTCAACAAGGGCGCGCGTGCTCTCGGCAACCTTGTCGGGCGTGAGGTTGTTGATGACCATGGTCTGAGCCACAGCACCCGCGCGCTCGAATGCGCGGGCGGTGTCGTATTCGCAGTTGGTACCCGGGAACACGGGAATGATCACGCGCGGACGGGCTATGGACTGACCAGTGTAAACGTGCGGGGTGGCCGTGGTGTGGCTTACCGCCTCCACAGACTCACCTTCGCCGCGATACGGGAACACCGGCTCAAGCTTGGACTCCCAGGCCTCCTGCAGCTTGGCAAGGTCCACCGTCTCGCCCGCAGCCACGAACTCGTAAGCCGCAGTGGTCACGCCAAGCTCAACAACGCCCATGTTCTGCGTTGCGACGGGAATCTCCGCCCCATCGGCGAGCTCCACGGCAAAGGCGCCGTAGGCAGGAACGAAGAAGGTTTCGACATCAACGCCCTCGTTGATGGAAAGGCCGATACGGTTGCCAACGCACATCTTGAACAGGGCCTCGGCATCGCAGCCATAGCCCGGCGTGGACACCGCCAAAGCCTTGCCTTCGCCGATGAGCTTCTCCACGCAGTCAAACACCTCGTTCAGGCCAGCGGCCTCAGGCATGACGCCACCTTGCACATAGAAGGGATGGATGCAGACAACGCGGCTGCCCACCTTCTTGAACTCGGGAGAGGCTACGCGGTCAACGTGGCCCACGGCAGTTGCAAAGCTGACAAGCGTCGGCGGCACGTCAAGCTGCTCGAAGCTGCCGGACATAGAGTCCTTGCCGCCAATGGAGCCAATACCCAGATCGATCTGAGCCATAAGGGCGCCCAGAACGGCTGCGGCCGGCTTGCCCCAGCGCTT
>JAFXIM010000019.1 GCA_017533165.1 Eggerthellaceae bacterium | reverse complement strand
GCAAAGGCGTTAAGATCGACGATATCCCCATGCCCGACAATGCGCTTATCGTGGCAGTGGTTACGGAGGACAAGGTTCAGGTTGCCGATAAGGACATCACGGTGTATCCGGGTGATACGGTGGTCGTGATTGCCGACAGCTCCATTTCCGAAGACGTGCATGACGCCTTCCGCGGCCTGTAGGTGAATTTGGGGGGTGCGGCGCTGGGGATAGCACGTCACAAGGCCAACGCCGCACAAAGAATCTAGTCAGATGCGGCTGCGGAAACGTTCCTTAGCTATCCCCGACACCGCCTTATCTTCAGCATTCTTTTAGCGTGATGTCCAGACGCGCACCAGGCAGCACTTCTGCGCATCGCCGTCGAGCGGGGCATAGTCAATTTGGGAGAAGGTAACGATGCGGTCGCGGTGTCCGGTGGTGGCCAGGTAGTCCCCGTAGTCGTCGCAGCCGTTATTTACTTCAAGCGTGAAGTACTGCTTTCCTTCAAGGTCTATGCCGCAGACCGCTGTGGTTGATTTGACCATGAACCACTTTCCGCATGAGGCCGGCGCGGAAACGGGTGTGCGGGGGAAGCGGAACCAGGAGGGGGAGCCGTAGGAGGCGGCTCCTGCGGCCCCGGTGTAGTCAGCGCCTGCGGGGGCAACGTAGCTGGCGGGCGTGTAGGTTCCCAAATTTGCGATGCCACCGCCGTAGTTGTAAATGGCATCGAACATGAAGTTAAAGCCGTTTAAGGTGTAGCCCGCCTCAAGCGGACGCATGGATGCGGGCAGGATGAGCGTGTCGGTCACCTCGCCGGCTTCGTTGATGTGGGTGAGCTGATAGTGGGAGCCGCTCGTTTGGGAGCGCGGGGTGATCACCACGCCGTCTGCTGCCGCGTAGATGGGCGTGCACATGCGGCCGTTTGAGCTGTAGACTTCCTGAATCTCAGAGGAGCCGAACTTCGCTCGCTTGAGCTTTGAAGCCTCGGTGGTTTTGCTTCCCTTGAGATGGGGGAGCACCTGCCACCATACATGGCCGGCGATAGCGGCGATGGTGGGCATCTCCCAGTCGGAATCGCCCTCCTCGAGCAGGATGGGCTCGCCGAGGGTGGTCCCGTCGGTTGCTGCACCATATACGCGCCAAATGCCGTCCATGATGTCGGCCTCGGTCCAGATCATGCCGCCTGTGCAGGCGCGCACGTCGTAGATCTCAAAGCCCTCGCTTTCTCCGATGGCGTTTGAAAGCACGGTGTGACAGGTGGCTGCCGTAAGCGAGACCAGACCGATCTTCACCAGGGGTTTTGCCTGCTCAGTGGGAAGGAGGCAGGCTGCCCACGTGTCGTCGTTTGCCCAGATGAGCGTTCCGTAGGGCAGCTCGAACTGAGCTGCGAGACCCATGGCCGTGGATGCATCTTCTATCTGGGTGCAGTCCTCGGTAGTAAAAACCGAGCCTTCTGCTACGGAAAGGGTGTTGGCTGATCCTTCGCCCGCCGAGGTGACCTCATCAAGGACGTAGCCGCCCGTGCCGAGTGCTGCAACGGCGGCAACTCCCGCGAGGCCGTAGAGGAAGTGGCGGCGCGTAAGCGTGACTTCGTTTCCATCGGGAAGCTTGAAGGTGTAGCCGTCGCTGATCTCTCCGCGAAGCGTGGGGCTGTGAAGCGCCGAGCTGAAGCTGGTGGCGCGAGGTGCCGCCTGCTTCGATCTCGAGTGCCTCATGCGGGAAGCGCGCGAATTCCCAACCCTGCGTGAGCTTGCGGAGCCTTGGAGGGAGGGGCCTGCGTGAGGAATATGTGAGTGCGAACCGCCAAAACTGCCCTTGCTTGACCTTCGCGGCCTCTGCGCATGGGAGGGAGTTTTACGAGTTCGTTTGATCTTCTTGTCTGACATGGTGTTTATTGTGTCATTTCATGTGCAGGCGAGCTTCATGCGCGCAATATTAAATACAATAAATGCAAACGATATCGCTGATCTGGCAATAGTGATCCGCCGTACGCCCGTGCGGCCGGGACCGAGCTTTGAGGAGCATACATGAGCAACGAGACACGACGCATTCTTCTCGTGGAAGACGAAAAGGCAATCCGCGATGCGGTTACTGCCTATCTTGAGCGTGAAAACTACTGGGTGACGGCCGTCGGCGATGGCCAGGAGGCCTTGGATGAGTTTTCCAAGCATCATTTCGACCTTATCATCCTCGACCTCATGCTTCCCCGGGTTCCGGGTGAGCGCGTGTGCCGCGTGATTCGCGACACCTCCGATGTGCCCATCATCATGCTCACCGCAAAGGGTGAGGTGGAGGATCGCATTATCGGCCTTGAGCTGGGTGCAGACGACTACCTGGTTAAGCCCTTCAGCCCGCGCGAGCTGGTGGCTCGCGCCCGCGCCTTGCTTCGTCGCGTGCATTCCGATTCCGAGCCCCAGCGTGAGGTTTTGGAGTTTGGCGAGCTTACCATTGACGTATCGGGCCACAAGGTTCTCGTTTCCGGCGAGGAGATCGATCTTACCGCCAGCGAGTTCAAGCTGCTCACCACGCTGTCTCGCTACCCGGGTCGCGTGTATTCCCGCATGGAACTGGTCGAGAAGGTCCTGGGCTACGATTTCGAGGGCTACGAGCGCACTATCGACTCGCACGTCAAGAACCTGCGTGCGAAGATCGGCGACAACCCGCGCAATCCCAAGTGGCTGCACACCGTTCACGGCGTCGGCTATCGCTTCGAAGACCCCACCAAGAACAGCTAAGCAGTGAGCGCAGCTAACGATAAAAAGACGCCAGAGAAGGCGGTCGACCGAATTTCCGTGTCGATCGGATCTCTGGCGTCGGGTCTTTCCGGGGAGATTCCCAAGCAGGAAGTACCCGCGCGCGAAGAGTTTGCGCGCAAGGAGAAAAAGAAAAAGTTCAGCTGGAAGAGCTTTACCTACACCACGCGCGTGACGCTTGCCTTCGCCTTTATTGCAGCTATGACCGCACTCGTGGCGATTGGCGTGGTCTCCTTCGTGTGGGAGCAGCACTTCCGCACCTACACCACCGACAACATGCAGTCGGTAGCAAACAATACCGCGGAGCGCATAGCCGAGATCTACGAGCGCACCGAAAGCCTTTGGAACATCGAGACCACTCGTCCTGCCGTGCAGGCATCGGAGATGACCTCGGGCGTTGGCGTGAAGGTGATTGACGTCGACGGCGGCGTTCCCTTCGACTCGTCCATTGTTGTAAGCGAAGACGGCTCTATCCTGGAATCCTTCGAGCCGAAGGACCCCTCGCAGGTGGCTCGTGCGAGCATCGTCGTGGACGACAAGGTGGTGGGCTCGGTCCGCGTTTGGGTATACGGCTCAGACACCTTCATGCGTGCCCCCGACCAGGAGTTTCGCAATAATTCCTATCAGGCAATGATGCTTGCGTCGGTGGTGGCCATCGTGTTGGCATCCTGCATAGGCTTTTTGTTTGCGCGCAATCTGGTTGCCCCCATCAACCGCATGACCTCCACGGCGCGCGCCATCAAAGAGGGCGATCTGTCGGCCCGCACCAATCTTACGGGTGAAGACGAGATCGCGCGTCTGGGTGAGACTTTCGACGCCATGGCCGAATCGGTGGAAAAGGACCGCATGCTCGAACGTCGTCTGACAACTGACGTCGCGCATGAGTTGCGCACGCCGCTTATGGCTATTCAGGCAACGGTTGAGGCCATGGTTGACGGCGTATACGAGGCCGATGAAGAGCGCCTTGTCACGGTCAACTCCGAGGTGCAGCGGTTGAGCCGTCTGGTTGATGCCTTGCTCAAGCTTTCCCGCTTGGAGAATCGATCGAGTCCGCTCAAGGAGGAGATCGTCAACGTAGGCGAGCTTATTGAGGGTATTGTCTCCACGCATGAGATGTTTGTCTCTGATTCGGGCCTCGCTCTGGACTATCAGGCCGAAAACGACGTGTACGTGGTGGGTGACCCCGACATGATCCGTCAGGCAACGGCCAACCTCATCTCCAATGCCGTGCGCTATACGCCCGAAGGTGGAAGCATTCACGTGAGCGTGCGCAAGGGAGACATCATGGCGTCTATCGCCGTGCGCGATACGGGCATCGGCCTCACACGCGAGGAAGCCAAGATGGTGTTCTCGCGATTCTGGCGTGCAGATGCCGGCCGTACGCGTGAAAGCGGCGGCTTGGGCATCGGCCTTGCAGTGGTCAAGGAAATAGTGGATCGCCATGGCGGCTGGG
>JAFXIM010000175.1 GCA_017533165.1 Eggerthellaceae bacterium | reverse complement strand
TTTAGCCGAGTTGAAATCGAACATACACATGCTCGAGGATGAGGAGCAAACCGACATCCTCGACGAGTACTCTCAGCACGTCGACATGAAGGTGGCCGCTGGGATGAGCGAGGAGGAGGCTATTGCCGAATTCGGCCCCGTCGATGAGCTGATTGAGGAGATTCTGGCGGCCTATCACGTGAAAGCGCCGGAAAAGAAGGCGGACGTGTTCGACACCAGCGCCCACCACGGCCTTGCCGAAGGCGGGAAGCAGGCTATCGGGGCCGTCACCGATGCCGCCAAGAAGGGCTGCTCGCGCGTGAAGGAGGCAGCGGGAAACGCTCTTAGCAAGACGAAGGCAACGGCTGCGAGAAATCGAGCAAGCACGCAATCTGACGCCAACTTTTCCGCTGAGGAAGGTTTCGAGAATTCGACGGCTGGAGGGCCTGGCGCCAGCGGCCCTGCTGCAGGCATCGGCGCACGTTCTGCCAAGGCAGTACGCGGCTTGGCATCGAGCGCGGCACGCGGCACCACAAGCTTAGGGGATCTTTGCGTGCGCCTCGTCAAGACCTGCATTCGCTGGTGCTGGAACGCCTTTGCGATTTGCTGCGCGCTCGCCGCATTGTTTGGCGCGATTTGCGCGCTGTTCTCCTTCGGCTTCTGCGTGGTTCTCATGTTCCAAGGCTATCCGCTCATCGGGGTAACCATAGCCCTGTTTGGGGGCACCGTGGCGCTCGCCTTCGCCAGCTTGCTATTTGCTCGCTTCATCGTGCTGAAAAGGCGCGAGGCTCAAACCGAGCAGCAAGCCCCCATCCCGAACAACGCTGGCAGCAACGTCGCCACCAGCATGAACGCAGACACTTTCCACAGCCAGAAAACCGAGCCCGTTTTCGCAGGCCTCGGCTCAACCCAGCCCCTTTCCCGAGCATAAGCAGCGAGGTGACCACCGATGAACCGAATCTTCAACAAACTGAACGCCGTCCTGCTGGCCGGCATGCTTGGCGGCATCCTCGTCGTGGGACTCGGCAGCGGCATCGCCTTCGCCGAGTACATGAGCTTTGAGTACGACGATAGCTCGCTTGCCGCGAACAGCACCCATGAAACGGAGGAGTTCACCTACGAGATGGCAGCGGATGAGCGGGTATACGCGCCTGCAGGCAAGACGACAATCGATAAGGACATTCCCGTTGGCACCGTCATGATAAGCGTAGAGTACGACCCTTACACCATGGAGGTAGAGCGCAACTTCGGAACGGCCTACGACGCGACCCATATAGAAGTCCTCTGCGTCAACGTGGTCGACGGCTTCGAACGCTTCATGCAGAACAAGGACATCCTGCTACAGGGCCTCAAGGACGGCAAGATCGTGGCAATTCCGGGTGATTACTACTTCGAGGTAAGCGTTGCCGTAAACCCCGCCGACCAGGATCGCGTTTTTACCGACCTCGAATCACTCAGGCGCACTATTGAGTCCGAAGCCAACAGCAGGGCGGGTAATCCTGTCAGGTAAGCGAGCTTGGAGTCTGTGCCGCATTGCCATGCAGACCTGAGCGCATCGAGGTGAAGATACCGCGGCCTCGCCATCCAATAAAGCAAGGCGGGCTCCATCTAATTCGCTAT
>JAFXIM010000174.1 GCA_017533165.1 Eggerthellaceae bacterium | reverse complement strand
CGTCTTAGCGGGGGAGATGTTTGATCTTCCCGTCTCTGGCACACATGCCCACTCCTGGGTCATGGCCTTTTCCGACGAGCTTACCGCCTTCCGCGAATACGCCAAGGCTTTCCCGCAAAACTGCACCCTTCTCGTCGACTCCTACAATGTAGAGCAGGGCATTCGCAATGCCATTACCGTGGGCCTTGAGATGAAGGAGCGGGGCGAGCACTTGAGTGCTATTCGCATCGACTCCGGAGACTTATCCTGGTTGGCCAAGATGGCGCGTCGCATGCTCGATGATGCGGGCCTAACCGACTGCGGCATCGTTCTTTCCAACGATCTTGACGAGTACTCTATCAAGTCAATCCTCGATGAGGGTGCGCCCGTCACCGCGTGGGGCGTTGGCACTAAGCTTGCCACTGCCTACGATCAGCCCACCCTCGGCGGCGTTTACAAGCTGTCTGCCGTAAGGTCGGATAAGAATCAGCCGTGGACTAACCGCCTGAAAATCTCCGAATCGGCGGCAAAGCTCACCATGCCCGGTGTTCTAGACGTTCGACGCTATTATCACGATGACGGCCGCATTGCGGGCGATATGATTTATGACGTCAACTACGAGGTACGTGACTGCGATATTATCGTTGATCCGCTCGACAGCATGCGTCAAAAGTGCCTGAAGGGCAAGCGGTATGAAAAGCTTCTTACTCCTTTGGCTCGTGGCGGCAAAGTGGTTCTTGGTGAAGGCGATCGCAGCGCGCTTGCGGCGCGGGATCGAGCTCGTGCGGGGTTGGAACGCCTCGATGAAACCCAGCTTCGCATGCTCAATCCCCACACCTATCCCGTGGGTATGGAGATCGACCTTCACGCAAGACGTAATCAGCTGGTTGCGCAACTTCGTGGAATTGCCTCCATCTCCTAGTTGTTTCGCACCCGCGCTGCTGTTAAAGGCAGGCAATAGTGTTAAGCTGATTTGATGCAGTAATACTCGATATTAGGAGCCGATTGTCATGCCTAAGTGCAATCTCATTATCGACTCATGTTGCGACCTTCCTCCTCGGCTTGTCGAGCAGGAAGGCGTATATCTTCTGAAGTTTCCCTATATCGTAGGAAGCACCTCCTACGAAGACGATATGTTTAGAACCGTCTCGGCCCATGATTTCTACGACACCATGCGTGCCGGTTCGGAGCCCTCGACGTCTCAGCTCTCCATGCCCCTTTTGATGGAGACTTTTGAGAAGGCGGCCGAATTGGGCGTGCCTACGGTGTACCTGTCTTTTACGAGCGGTCTCTCAGGCAGCTTCGACATTGCCTCGCTTGTGCGCGATCAGGTGCTTGCCGAGCATCCCGGTTTTGAGTTGTATGTGGTTGATACCCGCCTGGCCTCCATCGCTGAGGGCTTGCTCGTATTCGAGGCCATCAATCAGCGCGAACGCGGTTTGAGCGCCTCCGAGCTTGTCTCTTGGGTTGAGGAAGCCCGTTTCTTCATCAATGAGTCTTTCATGGTGGATGACCTCGGCGCGCTTCGTCGAGGTGGTCGCATTCCCGGTTCTGTCGCCCTTGCGGGATCGGCGCTCGATGTCAAGCCGCTTCTCGCCATCGATGTTGACGGCAAGCTCACGCTTACCGGTGTCGCGCGTGGGCGTAAAAAGGGCATTAAGCAGTTGACCGAGTTTTATACCAAGCACGTTGCGAAGAAGACGGCGGCTCAGCTTGTCACCATCGGCCATTCCGATTGCCCGAAGGACGCGGCGCGTTTGAAGGAGCTGCTTCTCAAGGCTGATCCTAATATTCAGGTTATCGAGTGCAATATCGGGCCGGTTATCGGCAGCCATGTTGGTCCCGGTATGGTGGCCCTGAGCTTCTGGGGTAACGACAAGCGTGAGCAGTCCTCTGTTGCAGATAAGATCGCACGAAGGGTTAAGGGAGGAAACTAGCATATGGCTAAGGCGTTTGCATACAGCGGTGATTCGGGATTTCTCGCGGCTATTACGCCGCGCATGCGCGAAGCAGGTTACACGCGCGTAAGTGATTCTGCCTCAGCTGACATCGCCATTACCTTCTGCACCACGCAGGCCGAGCTTGAGGAGCTTTACCTTGGATCCGAGGGCTTCGTCTCCATTATGGCCCCAGGCTCCCTGCTCATCGATTTTTCTGCGGCAACGCCTAATTTCTCGCGAGAGCTTTCTGCGGTTGCCATGGTGAGCGACCTTGTCATGGTGGAGGCTCCTATTGTTGTTGACAGCATGGTCGCTGAAGATGCCTTTGCTCGTGATAACATTTCCTGCTTCGTTGCGGGTGAGGAGAGCGGTATAGAAAGAGCTTCCGAGGTTCTCGAGCTCATCTTTGGCCGCGTAGTGCCCACGGGTGGGTTCGGCACGGCGCAGCTTGCTCGCGCGGCATAGTCCCTGCAGGTTGCCGCTCAGGTTATCGCCGCAATTGAGGCTG
>JAFXIM010000173.1 GCA_017533165.1 Eggerthellaceae bacterium | reverse complement strand
TGCGTGCCAGCACGTCACCAAAGCTCTGGAATACCTGGACCAAAACCACGCAGAGGATGACCGCAGCCAGCATGACGTCAGTCTGATAGCGCTGGTATCCATAGCGAACGGCGATATCTCCCAGGCCACCGGCGCCAACGGTGCCAGCCATGGCGGAATAGCCGAACAGGGTGATGAAGGTGATGGACACGCCGCGGATAAGGCTCGGAAGGCTCTCGCGCAAATATACCTTCATGACGATCTGCCACGTGCTTGCACCAAAGCTCTGCGCTGCCTCGACAAGGCCACCGTCAACTTCAGCGAGCGACTGCTCGACCATACGACCGACAAAAGGTGCGGCCGCGACGATCAACGGGACAACAGCACCGGGAACGCCAAGCGAGGTGCCAACGATAAGTCTGGTAAAGGGAATGATGGCAACGAGCAGGATGATGAAGGGGATCGAACGGCCGATGTTGACGATCCAGCCAAGCACGGCGTTGAGAGCTGCATGGGGACGCAGGCCATCGGGCGCCGTCACGATAAGCAAAACACCAATGGGAATGCCGAGCACATAAGCGAAGAAGGTAGAGGCGATGGTCATGATGAGCGTGTCGATGGTACCATCGACCAAAAGCAGGCCGTATTGTTCGAAGAAGGCAGACAGGAATTCCATTTACTTCGCCTCCTTTACGACAACAGCGCTCAGGCTGTCGTTCTCGATGAGCTCGCGAGTGATGGGGCTTTGCGGGTTGGCAAACACCTCTTCGGTCACGCCCTCTTCCACTACCTCGCCGTAATCAATAACGGCGATACGATTGCACACCTTCTGCGCAACCGTAAGCGAGTGCGTGATGACCACCATAGTCACGCCAAGTTTCTGGTTGATCTCCTTCAGGAGGTTGAGGATGGCGACCGTGGTACGAGTATCAAGCGCGCTGGTCGCCTCGTCGCAGAGCATGATCTTGGGGTCGTTGGCAAGCGCACGAGCAATAGCTACGCGCTGCTGCTGACCGCCGGAAAGCTCGCTCGGATAACGGTTTTCATAACCGCTCATGCCAACGGCCTCGAGCAATTCGAGCGCACGGGCCTCGCGCTTGGCCTTGGGCTCCTTGCGCAGCTCGAGCGGGAAGGTAACGTTCTGAAGAACGGTACGCTGCTGGAACAAGCTGAAGTGCTGGAAGATCATACCGATGCTTGCGCGCAGATCGAGCAAATCACGGCCGTCATAACCGGTGATATCCTGACCATCAATAACGATGGAGCCGGAAGTGGGTCGCTCAAGCAAGTTAATGCAGCGCACGAGCGTGGACTTGCCAGCACCCGACTGGCCGATGATGCCGAAGATATCGCCATCATTGATAGTAAGGTTCACGTCGCGAAGGGCGTGATGATCACCCGTTCGTCCCGAGAAGACCTTGGTGAGGTTCTTGAGTTCAATCATTCGCTGTTGTTCCTCTAAGTGCTATTTATGTGTTGAACAGGGATTTGTCCCCGTTAGACGACCTGAGTGCGCAAATACGCAAAGAGGTATTATACGTGAGCTAGTTGCAAGCCAATTATAGGAACATTAGGTGATTGGTATTCGCTAAAACAGATAACGGAATTCGCTGCCATAATATGTCAAATCGGTAACAAAGGCCTCTTCGGTAGCGCTTCCCTTCTCTCTTATATATAGACTTCTACCAAGCAACGGGAAGGATAGCTCATGACCACAATGGAAAACATCGCTTCATACGGAATAGACTACGATGACGCCATGGACCGCTTCGGCGGCAACGTTGATCTTTACAAGCGATTGGCGCTGCGCTATCTCGAAGACGCGCATTTCGATGGCTGCGTGGCCGCCATGACCGTAGGCGACTATGACGCGGCTTATCGTGAGGCGCACTCCCTCAAAGGGGTTGCCGGCAACCTCTCCTTCACCCAACTCTACGATGTTGCAAGCATGGTGTGCAAGAATCTGCGTGAAGGCGAACCCGTAGCGGCTTCACGACTGCTCGAAGACCTCGAGTCGGCCCACAAGCGCATTCGCGAGGGACTGCTCCAAGTAGATCAGTAGAGGCGAGCGCCCTTACAACTCATTGACATGGACGCTGCGTCGAACAACGTATCGTTCGTTCAAGCAAGCAGGTGCTCAATGAGAATCTTCAGACCAATGATGATGAGGACCACGCCGCCCGCAATGGTTGCCGGCTTTTCGAACCTCGAGCCAAACTGGTTTCCAATGGCAACGCCGATGAAGGACAAAACGAAGGTCGTAACGCCGATCACCACAACGGCAAGCCAGATGTTCACCCCAAGGAACGCAAAGGTAATGCCCACAGCCAGAGCGTCGATGCTCGTGGCAACGGCGAGCATAACGAGTTCTTTGATATCAAGCTCAGGCTCACCTTCGCCACATGCGCAAACCCCATCGCAGCCATCTTCTCCCTTAAAGGCATCGACGAGCATCTTGCCGCCAATAAACGCGAGCAAGCCGAAGGCGATCCAGTGATCGATAGGCGTGATAAAGGAAGCGAACTGCGTTCCTAAAGCCCAACCCAAAAGCGGCATGAACGCCTGGAAGCCACCGAAAAACAGCGCGATGACGAAGGTGTGGCGCCAATTGATCTTCTTCATGCCGAGGCCCTTGCAAACCGCCACGGCAAAAGCATCCATAGACAGGCCAACGCCAATAAGGAACGTCTCTACAAAACCCATGCTCTCATCTCACCTTATTGCAATCATGCGCTAGGAAACAAAACCTTATCTTCGCACTTGAAAAAGCCCTCGCGAACCAGGTCGTCCACAATGGAGTCAAAGATCACGCGATCGACACAGTCACGTCCTGCACGCTGCTCATCACGGTTGAGCTCACGATACACCGCAGAAGCCGCAACGCCCTCCGGTTCGGCCAGCACGCGACGCACAATCCACGCACGCTTCTGCCTTCGCGATCCTTCGAAAGC
>JAFXIM010000172.1 GCA_017533165.1 Eggerthellaceae bacterium | reverse complement strand
TTGAGGATACCGACCCTGAGCGTTCCACCGAGGAAAACACCCAGATCATCCTGCGCGCCATGCGCTGGCTTGGCCTTGACTGGGACGAGGGTCCCGAGGTGGGCGGCGCATGCGGCCCCTATTTCCAGACCCAGCGTATGGACACCTACGCCGCTGCGCTCGAGCGCCTCAAAGAGCGCGGTGCTGCCTATGCGTGCTTCTGCACCAAGGAAGAGCTTGACTCCAAGCGCGCCATCGCAGAAAAGGACGAGGGTGGATACTCTGGTTACGACCGCACGTGCCGCGATCTTCCCGAAGACGAGGTTGCTGCGCGCATTGCTGCGGGTGAACCGCACGTATGGCGTCTCAAGGTGCCGCTGGATCACGGCCCTATTGAGTTTGACGATGCCGTGTACGGCCACGTGTCCTTCCCTTGCGACGTTATGGACGACATGATTCTCGTTCGCTCCGATGGCAGCCCGACCTACAACTTCGCCGTGGTCTGCGATGACGCCAACATGGGCATCACCCACGTCATCCGCGGCGATGACCACCTTTCCAACACCCCGCGCCAGATCCTCATCTATGAGGCTCTGGGCTACGAAGCGCCCACCTTCGCCCACCTTTCCATGATCCTGGGTGCGGACGGCAAGAAGCTCTCAAAGCGTCATGGCGCCACCAACGTTGAGGAATACCGCGATCGCGGCTATCTCTCCGATGCGCTGGTGAACTTCCTCGCGCTTTTGGGTTGGTCGCTCGATGGCGAGACCACCATCATCTCGCGCGAGCTGCTGAAGTCGAGCTTCAGCCTTGACCGCATCACCAAGAAGGATGCCATTTTCGACGAGGTTAAGCTCAACTGGATGAACGGCGTGTACATCCGCGAGATGGATGCTCCCAGCTGGGTTCAGGCATCCAAGCGCTGGATCGCTGAGGCCAACGTGCTCGGTGCTAACATCGAAGACGGTGTAAACGTGATTCCCACCCCCGAGCAGGGCGCGGAGCCGCCGGCTCCTTCTATCACTCCCGAAACCCCGGGTTATGAGGAGGCAATCTCCGCAGCCATCGCCGACATTGACGAGGATCCCGCCTTCTACGAGAAGCTCTATCCGTTGGTCATCGAGCGTCTTGCTCGCCTTGACGACATCCCGGCTAAGCTCGCCTTCCTGTTCTGGGGCCCCAACGTGGCACTAGACGAAAAGAGCATGAAGAAGGTCCTGCTCAAGGAAGGCGCCCGCGCTGACGAAGCACTGCGCGCTTGCCGCGAGGTTCTTGCCGACGAGGACATTGCCTGGGAGGCCGAGGCCTTGCAGGAGGCATGCCGTGCGCTGTGTGAGCCGCTTGAGATGAAGCCGAAGCTGTTGTTCCAGCCCTTGCGCGTGGCCATCTGCGGCAACCAGGTTTCTCCGCCGCTGTTCGAGAGCATTGAGCTTATGGATCCCGAAGACGTGCTTGCACGTATCGACGGTGTCCTCGAGTGCGCTTTCGGTGCCTAGAGGCTTGCGATTTTGAACGCTTTTGATACAAAAAACGGTACGGCCCCGACCAACAGCGGGGCCGACTCTGTTTTCGAGCCCGAAGAGGGTTTTGCCGTGACAGCGTCTGATCTTGATGGGGCCGCGTCTGTGTTCAGGCTATCGCACCCACTGAGGATGCACCTGAACTTGCCGATCCCGCCGATGGGGAGGTGTCTTCTGAAGCTGTCGATCCCGCCGATGCCGTCGACTCCACCGAAGACCAGCCGCAGCGTAAGGACCTGCTGCACTTCGATGCGGAGGCCGTAGCCGCCTATCGCAGCAACTCTCGCGTGAAGGCCACTCGCCCCGATCCCAAGATCGTGGTGACGGCTGATTTCTGCGTCAATCCCAAGGGCGGCAGCTGCAAACGCTGCGTCATGGCCTGCCCTGTAGCAGCGATACGCCTTGGCACCGATGGGCTTCCTCAGATAGATTCCGAGGCTTGCACCTTCTGCGGCATTTGTTTGGGCATTTGCGATGCCTTCACCTCCAATGACGTGACTATGACCGATCTCGCCAGCCGCGTGTCTCGCGCGGCGCAGCGTGGCGAAGGCGTGTTCATTGCCTGCGCCCCCGTGCTTGAGGGTGAAGACGATCCGGCGCCCTGCGTGGTCGAGGTGCCTTGCCTGGCCGCTCTCTCGCCGGAGTTTTGGACCTCCCTCCTGGCCGAGGGCATCGAGCTGCGCGCCGTGTGTGATTTCGAGCGATGCGCGAAATGCGCTCGCGGCGGTGATGTGGCGGAGATGCTGTATACGCACGCTATCGAGACGGCCCAAGCTTGGACGCAGCGCACGATCGACGTGGTCGATGAGGTTCCCGCTAAAACCGGATACCTGCAGTCCTTTGTGCAGCATGGCGATGTTGACCGACGAGGGGTGTTCACCCACTTTGCTGGTAACGTGGAAGACGCAGCCTCCGGTGAGTACCGCAAACGCAATTCAAGCGTGCTGCAGGATTTCTACGAGCGTCAGGAGCGCATGCGCGCTCAGACTCGCCAGATGCAAAACACGCTTCCCGAGGTAAATCGTCACGCGCAATCGGGTTCGGTTATGAAGCTGATGCAGCCTAAGCGGCGTATGCTGCTTCAGGCTATAGAGCATGATGCGAGCATTGCCGAGCGCGTGCAGTTGGTCGTTTCGGATACCGATTGCGCAAGCTGCTGCAATGCGCTTGACTGTGCGGGCGCTTGTCCGACTTCGGCGCGCTACCCTGATGCTGACACGGGTCTCCTGTCCTATGACGTGCGTTACTGCATCGGCTGTGGCAACTGCGTGCGTGCCTGTTTTGCCCATGCTGCGCATTTGGTGGAGGTTCCGGCAAGTTTGCTCGATGCGGCTCCGGGTATCGTGTGCGTACAGGCGCTCGAGCGACTTCGAGCTGAGCGAAGAGAAGCCGCGCGTAAGGCGCGTTCGGCTGAGGAGCGTTTGTCGGAGGCTGATTAGGGATTGCCAGGTGAGGCGAATGAGCGCTTACCTTCGCCATGTGAAATAAAGCAGACCGTGAGAAGGAGATGGTCGAAGTGTTGAAGGAAAACGCGAGCCTCGAAGAGGTGCAGCAATTCTTCCAAGGAGATGATTTCGCCTACGATGTGACGGGTTGTCGTATTGCCGAGGTTGCCCCCGGGCATGCCGTGACCGTTTTGGATCTCGATCGGGCCAAGCACTACAACGCCATGGGAGGCGTGATGGGCGGGGCTATTTTCACCCTGGCTGACTACGCTTTGGCGGTTGCGTCCAATTACAACGAGAATCCAACGGTTTCGGTGAGCAATACCATTGAGTTTTTGTCGGCCGCCAAAGGAAGCCGTCTCATCGCTACTTGCGATGTTGATAAGTCTGGTCGCAGGCTGGGCTTTTACACCACGGTGGTCACTGATGATACGGGGCGGGCGGTCGCTAAGATGACGGCTGTCTGCCATCGCAACGCCTAATTGAAAGGGGCGGCAATGACCGATCGTATTCCCTCGAACGCAGATTACACGGCGGAGTATCTCAATATCATCGAGTCCCTTGACGGGGATGTTGCCAGCCGTCGAGCCGCCCATGACTACATGCGCAAGTCCACCGCCATCGTGCATCATCGCGTGGTTGACTGCTCGTATTTGCCGCGTTTGTTCAACCAGCAAAGCTATGATGTGATGAAGGACACTGCTGAGACCGCGCATCGCATTCTCTGCAAGGTGATCGAGCGTTATCGCGCTGATGAAAGCTATCGTAGCTGCTTTGATTTCGACGAGCGTCTGGTAGATCTTATTCTGTTGCCTCGCGGCTATGACTCCGTGCTGCCCTTCGCTCGCGTGGACACCTTCTTCAACGAAGACGATTATCAAATGAGGTTCTGCGAGTTCAACGGCGATGGATCGAGCGGAATGAACGAAAACCGCGAGATCACGAACTCAGTGGTAGAAAGCGCCGCCTTCAAGGCTTTCGCTCAGAGGCACGATTTACAGGCATGCGACTTGTTCATGCCTTGGATCGATCGCTTCATCGCCATTTACGAAAGCTACGCTCATCGCGTGGAGAAACCCACATTCGCCATTTGCGATTACCTCGAGAACGGCGTAGTGGATGAGTTCTTCATCTATGCAGACCTGTTTGCCCAGCGTGGCATCGAGTGCATTGTGGCCGACGTTCGTGACCTTGTGTTTGACGGCGAAAACCTATGGAATGGCGAAGGTAAGCAGATCCATGCGATCTGGAGGCGCTGTGTCACCAATGACGTCATCGACTTTTGGGACGAGTCGCAGGATTTCATCGAGGCGGTTCGCGCTGAGAAGGTGGCTTTGATTGGCAGCTTTGCGGGGCATATCGTGCACGACAAGCAGATCTTCGAGGTGCTGTTCAAGCCTGAGACGAAGGCCTTCCTGACCGATGATGAAGTGGCCTTCATCGAGCGAACCGTTCCGCAAACGCGCTTTTTGGACGAAGCCTACGTTGATCTGGGTCAGATCCGCGCTGGAAAGGACAAGTGGATCATCAAGCCCACCGACCATTACGGAGCCCATGACGTGTATGCGGGTTGCGCGGTGACCCAGGAGCGCTGGGAGGAGCTTGTCGATGCTTTTGCCAACGCGCGGGCAGGGTACCCCTTCATCGTGCAGAGCTACATTGCTCCCTTCCGCACCCTTACCTTGCCGGCCGACACGGGGATCGAGGAAATGATGGACGAGGAAGTGCCGTTTGTTCCTCAGATGTATAACAATTTAAACGGCCTGTATTTGTATGACGGTACGTTCCAGGGCGTGTTCAGTCGCCTTGGTCCTCTGCCTACCATATCCAAAGACATGAAGGGTATAACCGCTGCCACTATTTGGGTTGACTGCAAGCTGTAAGTGACGGTATCATTCTTTGGCTTCAAACGCGTCGTTTGAATGCATCCGTTTATCCAGAGTCGGGGGAGAGAGTTGGCTTGACGATCCCGACACCAACCTGGCATTTGCGCCAAGGTGGTCCGGCCGACAGCGATGAAGGAGGAAACGCATGACCATCGCAAACTCATACCTGTTCACCTCGGAGTCCGTTACCGAGGGTCATCCCGATAAGATGTGCGATCAGATCTCTGACGCTATTCTCGATGCTATTTTCGCCAAGGAAATCGAACTGGCTGAAGCTGGCTATGTTGCTCCGGGCGGTCAGCCGGCCGACCCTACGCAGGTTCGTTGTGCCTGTGAGACCTTGGTTACCACCGGCCAGGTGGTTGTCGCCGGTGAAATCCGCACCCAGGCTTACGTTGACGTTCAGTCCATCGTGCGTGAGGTGGTTACCGAAATCGGCTACGATCGCGCTAAGTACGGTTTCGATGGCAATACCTGCGGCGTGATGAACGCCATCCACGAACAGTCTCCCGACATTGCCCAGGGCGTTGACGAGTCCTGGGAGGTTCAGCATGGCGCCGATGCGACGGCTGACCCCTACGAAAACGTAGGTGCCGGAGACCAGGGCATGATGTTCGGCTACGCTTGCAACGAGACTTCCACGCTCATGCCCATGCCCATTTACCTGGCACATCGCTTGTCTGAGCGCCTGACCGAGGTTCGCAAGAATGGCACGCTGCCTTACCTGCGTCCCGACGGAAAGACTCAGGTTTCCGTGCGTTACGTCGACGACAAGCCGGTTTGCGTGGAGAAGGTGGTCGTTTCGACTCAGCACGCTGAGGAAGTTGAGCATGCCGAGCTTTCTGCCGACATCGTCAAGCATGTTATCGAGCCTGTGTTTGCAGCTGAGGGCGTGAGCCTTGCTGACGATGCGGGCATCCACATCAACCCCACCGGCCGTTTCGTTATCGGCGGCCCTATGGGCGACTGCGGCTTGACCGGCCGCAAGATCATCGTTGACACCTATGGTGGCATGGGCCGTCATGGTGGCGGTGCTTTCAGCGGTAAGGACTGCACCAAGGTCGACCGCTCCGCCGCCTATGCGGCGCGTTGGGTCGCTAAGAACGTAGTGGCTGCCGGTTTGGCTGATCGCTGTGAGATTCAGGTTGCCTACGCCATCGGCATGGCGCGTCCGGTGTCCGTTCTGGTAGAGACCTTTGGCACCGCTCACGTGCCCGAGGCCGATATCGAGCGTGCGGTGAACGAGGTCTTCGACCTGCGTCCCGGCGCCATTATCGATGAGCTCAAGCTGCGCCGCCCCATCTATCGCAAGACCGCTGCGTACGGTCACTTCGGCCGCGAGCTTCCCGAGTTCACCTGGGAAGCAACCAACAAGGTAGAGGCTCTGCGCGCTGCGGTTGGCCTCTAGGCCGCTATGCTGCTTGCTTCGGTAGTTCTCGACATACCCACGCAATCTCTTGACGCCCCTTACTCTTACGTCATCGGCGAAGACGTCGTTGACGTGGAGGTGGGGTGTTGCGTGCTCGTGCCCTTTGGCCCCCGCAAGCAGATTGGGTTTGTGGTTGAGGTTGAAGAGCTGGAGCAAGCGGATCTTGCCTGCCTGGGCCTTGATCCTAAAAAGCTGAAGTCCGTAGACCGGGCGCTTTCGAAGCCTTACTTTGATGAAGAGGGCGCAGCTTGCGCGCGCTTTCTGTCCGAGCGATACATCGCCCCGCTCTCTTCTTGCGTGCGTTTGTTCACCCCGCCCGGGGGAGTTCCGCGCTTGGTGCGCACCCCAGCAGGTGGCTGGCGCATAGAGGAGCCCGCTGTGGGGGAGGTGGACGATCGTTGGGTGAGCCTTGGGCCTGCGGCTGCTGAGTTTGCTCCTCGCAAAAACGCCGCAAAACAGCAGGCCATTATGGACGTGCTCGCGCGCGGTGACGTGCGCGTGGCCGAGCTTGCCTGCGAGTTCGGTTCGGTGTCGCAGACGCTTAAGACCCTTTCCGAGAAAGGCGCGGTGTCAATTGAGCTGCGTCGTCGCATGAGAGGTGTTCAAAGCGGAGAAGACGCCTCCTTCGTCCCTTCGCCTAAACCCTGTTTGACCGAAGGCCAACTTGCGGCGTTGGAAGCGATAGAGAGAGCGCGCGCCGCAAAGAGCGGTCAGGTTGTTTTGATTGACGGCGTCACGGGGTCGGGTAAGACCGAAGTCTACCTTCAGGCCATTGAAGCTACCCTTGAGAAGGGGAGAAACGCTATTGTCCTTGTTCCCGAGATCTCGCTTACGCCCCAAACGGTGGCGCGTTTTAGAGGGCGTTTCGGCAATACGGTTGCCGTCATGCACTCGCGCATGAGTCAGGGCGAGCGCTACGATCAGTGGGATTTTATTCGCAGCGGGGCAGCTAGAGTGGTTGTGGGTGCCCGAAGCGCTCTGTTCACGCCTATGGCTAACGTGGGTCTCATCGTGATCGACGAGGAGCACGAGGGCTCTTATAAACAAGACAGTGCGCCGCGCTACGTTTCGCGAGATGTGGCCGCCTGGATGGTGGCGCGCAGCGGTGGCGTTTTGGTGCTCGGCTCTGCAACACCCTCCATCGAGGCCCTGTATCGCTGCGAAAAGGAGGAGGGCTGGCATCGCGTTAGCCTGCCCGAGCGAGCCAACGGTCGCGCCTTGCCGGAAGTGGACGTGATCGACATGGCCGCCGAGTTCTCCAGCGGATCGCGATCGATGTTCTCGGGTCGTTTGAGTCGTGCGCTTGCCGATGAGCTGGCGGCTGGACGCAAGGCCGTGCTCTTGCTCAATCAGCGCGGTTTCGCCAAGTTTTTGCTCTGCAGGGATTGTGGTTTCGTTCCCGAGTGCCCGTCGTGTTCGACTTCCCTGACCTATCACGAGCAGGGGGCTATGCTGGCTTGCCACCATTGTGGTTACCGCATTGCCGTGCCGCCTGTCTGTCCGGAATGCGGGAGTCCTTACCTTCGCAAATTTGGCGCTGGTACTCAGCGTGTTGAGGCGGAGCTGAGGGCTTTGCTCGATGAGCTGCCGGGAGTGGGACCCGGCGTGCCCATCATTCGCATGGACGCAGATACCACCAAGGGCAAGGGAGCTCATCAGCGCTTGCTCGAGCAGTTCGTGAATGCGGATGCCGCTGTTTTACTGGGTACGCAGATGATTGCGAAGGGCCTTGATTTCGAGGATGTCACCTTGGTCGGTGTCATCAATGCCGATACGCAGCTTCATCTGCCCGACTTCCGCGCGGGAGAGCGCACCTTCGCTCTTATCGAGCAGGTTGCTGGCCGAGCGGGTCGATCTGAGCTTCCCGGCC
>JAFXIM010000171.1 GCA_017533165.1 Eggerthellaceae bacterium | reverse complement strand
CGTCCCGGCCGGCTCTTCGGAAACGGCGGTGCTTCAGCATGCGCTTAGGCGCCTGGGCGGTAGGTAAGGGCGGATCGTTGGTTCATATAGTAGAGTTGACCTGTGTGGTTAGGTGGATGGAATGGGAATCGAAATAGAGGGTCTGGTGTTTCAGTCGAACACTGCTAATGACATGGCGCTGGGCGGTAGCACGCTGACAGGTGGCGTCACGCCGTCGAGCGGTATCTCCGATGATTCCTCTTCACGTGCGGTGTCGGCAAACCTCATTCCCGAGGACTTGGCAATTGATCGCTCCCTGCGGCCCAAATATTTGCGTGACTATTTGGGCCAGCAAAAGGTGAAGGAATCCCTTTCTATCCTGCTCGATGCGGCTAAGGCCCGCGGTGAAGTTGCCGACCATATCCTGTTCTCGGGCCCTCCGGGTCTGGGCAAGACCACCCTTGCTACGGTCGTCGCCAACGAAATGGGATCCAACATTCGCGTTACCAGCGGCCCCGCCATCGTGCGCGTAGGTGATCTGACCTCCATCCTCACCACGCTCGAAGAGGGCGATGTGCTTTTCATTGATGAGATTCATCGCATGAACCGCGCGGTGGAGGAAGTTCTGTATCCCGCTATCGAGGACTTCGCGCTTGACGTTATCTTGGGGGAGGGTCCGGCTGCTCGTACAGCACGACTTCCCCTCAATCGCTTTACGCTTATTGGCGCCACTACGCGCACGGGCCTGCTCACGGGTCCTTTGCGCGATCGGTTCGGCGTTTCTTTCCGCATGGAATACTACTCGCCGGAAGAGCTTGCTGCCATTGTCAGGCGCTCTGCTGCCATCTTGGATGTGACCATTGATGAGGAAGGCGCCATTGAAATCGCGCGTCGCAGTCGAGGTACGCCGCGTTTGGCCAATCGTCTTCTCAAACGCGTGCGTGACTTTGCTCAAGTGCGCGGCAACGGCACTATCGATGAGGACATGGCCGCTCGCGCGCTTGATTTCTTCGAGGTGGATCAGGAGGGCCTTGATGCGGTAGACAACAAGCTGCTCGAGATCTTGTGTCAGCAGTTTGGCGGTCGTCCAGTGGGTTTGACCACCTTGGCGGCAGCTCTTTCAGAAGATCCGGATACGGTGGAGGATGTGTACGAGCCCTACCTCATGCGGCAGGGCCTTATCATGAGAACGCCCAAGGGTCGTCAGGCAACCGGTCGCGCCTTTGAGCACCTGGGGATCGGTTTGCCCGAGGCATAAGAATTGGGCTACTCTATACGGTGCGCAAGGCGTTCATATCGGCAGTCCACGATAAGGAAAGGCTATGCTTCACCAAGATTTTCTGATGCGTATGATTCTCGATCTCGTTGCGGCAATGCAGCGTAGCTACACGCGTTCGCGGGGTCACAAGGATCCGGAAGGCGCTGCCGCTATGCTTGAGCTGGCCATAGGGGAGGCTACCGATATCGACGGGTCAGTGCTCCTCTCGCTTTCTCCTAGCTCTATTGCAAGTATTCTGCAAGTGTCCGGAACCGATCCTCAGCTAATAGAGCACCTATCTCGTAGTCTTCTATTGGTATCTGACTATCATCGTGAGGCTGGAAATGAGGCTTTGCGCAAGCTGCGCGAAGAGCAGGCATACGCCCTTGCGACAGCTTACGGAATCGAGCTATCACCCTGCTCCATTAGTCCTGAAGAATTAGAGAAGCTATTCGAAAAAACTCTTTCCGAATAGGCAGAATTACAAATATTTTTGTAGCAAGATGGCGTATAGTAGCTAAGGCTCCAAAAAGAACGTAATAGTTCGCATTACGACCAGCGTAGTTCTTCCCTCGGTGAACGGAGGGAAGAGGAAAGAGGAAGTAACATGGCAGAAGGAACTGTTAAGTGGTTTAACCCGGAGAAGGGTTACGGCTTCATCTCTCAGAAGGACGGCGAGGACCTCTTCGTTCATTTTTCCGAGATCCAGATGGATGGCTTTAAGACCCTCGATGAAGGCGCAGCGGTGTCCTTCGAGGTGACCACCGGCCAGAACGGCAAGCTTCAGGCCAGCAACGTCGTTAAGCTCTAAGCTTCGCTCTTGCTTATGAAACGTACCGGGGCCCGCATAAGCGGGCCCCGTTTTTTATAAGTTCCAACATCCTGCGCTTACCTTCTCCAAAAGAGGGTCTTAGTGAATGAACATCGCGTCGCCGAAAGAGAGCATGCGGTAACGCACGTCTATTGCATGCTGGTAGGCATTGAGCAGGTTTTCGCGACTTGAGAAGGCACTCACCAACATCATGAGCGTGCTGCGCGGGACGTGGAAGTTGGTGATCAGGGCGTCGACCACGTTGAACTCAAAACCCGGGAGTATGTAGAGCGCCGTCGCCTCTCGACCGCGCGCCGTGAGCGCACCGCGTCCGCAACTCTGCGCAGCCGTGCCCACTTTTGCCGTGCCGTTGCTTTCGGCGTCCTTGTTCCAGGCGCTCTCAAGACTTCGGACGCTGGTGGTGCCAACAGCGATGACGCGACCGCCGTTGGTGCGAGTTTGGGCAATGGCGTCGATAGTGCGTTGGGGCACGGTGAAGAACTCGGTATGAATCTGGTGCTTGGCGGGGTCTTCCTCGTCGATCACGCGGAAGGTGTCAAGACCTACCTCGAGCTCAACCGTCTCCCAGCGAACGCCCTTTTCCTGAAGTCTCTTGATCAACTCGGGCGTAAAGTGCAGGCCCGCGGTGGGTGCCGCTGCCGAGCTTTCGCGCTTGGAGAACACGGTCTGGTAGAGCTCGGTGTCTCCTGCGTAGTTCTTGATGTAGGGTGGCAGCGGCGTGTTGCCAACAGCGTGAAGCGCCTCGTCGAGCGAGGGCAGGGTGGTGGTGAGCCTCGCCACGCGCTCCCCCTTCTGCGCTCCCTTCGCCCAATCGACTATTTCGGCGGAGAGGGCAACCTTGCCTTCGACGTCCTCAAAGTCAACAATGGCGCCCGCGCCCGGCTTCAGGCGTTTGCCAGGGCGAACGAGCACTTCCCAGTATGCGCAGGTATTGGTGCGCGGTTCAGCTCCCGCAATTTCACGCAGCAGGAAGACTTCGGCCGCACCGCCTGTGCCGCGCTTAGCGCCGAGAAGGCGTGCCGGCAGCACGCGCGTCTCGTTTGCGACCAGGAGGTCGCCCGGCTGCAGAAAATCGTAGATATCGCGGAAAATGCGATCCTCAAGTGCTCCCGTTTCGCGATCCATGACGAGCAGCCGACAGCCGTCGCGCTCTGCGGCGGGCTCCTGCGCAATAAGCTCTTCGGGTAGATCGTAGTCGTAGTCTTCGGTTTTCATGACGCCGATGGGGTAGTTGTTCACGGTGTTTCCTTGGGACGAGATTGCACGTTACAGGGCAGGGTGCCTGCGGGTGGCTATCTGCTTCTATTTGAATGTCAAATTGTCGAACATGGAATTATAGACCACAGCGTGCCGTACTGCTAATGAACATGTGATATAAGCTGTTAGCTATGATCGTGTTGAGGTTGGCGGGGACGGCGTCCGGGTTAGTGAGGGCTTATGTTGCGCAAGGTGTATGAGACTGATCTTGGTCCGATCGTGTACTTTGTAAGCGGGTGCGTCAACGATGCCGCGCCATGGCTTGTGTTTCTGCCCGGTTTGACGGCAGACCACCGTTTGTTCGAAAAGCAGGTGGAGTACTTTGATGGCAAAGTCAACGTGCTTGTTTGGGATCCGCCAGCGCATGGCCAGTCGCGTCCTTTCTCGCTGGATTTCTCGATGGATGATTTCGCGATCTGGTTGGCCGGCATCCTGGACCGCGAGGGCGTGGAGTCTCCCGTGTTGGTCGGTCAGTCTATGGGTGGTTATGTGTCGCAGGCTTTCATCGACCTGTATCCGGGGCGCGCGGCTGGTTTTGTGTCGATTGACTCGGCACCCCTGCAAAGACGCTATTACCCCGCTTGGGAGCTTGCGTTTCTCAGGCATACCGAGGGCATGTATTTGGCTATTCCGTGGAATTGGCTGAAACCGTGGGGTTCGATTGGTTGCTCGCAGACCGCTTACGGGCGCAGTCTTATGCGCAGCTTTATGGATGGATATGAGAAGCGTGAGTACTGCGCGCTTGCAGCGGCGGGTTACCAGATGCTTGCCGATGCGATTGAGGCGCCGCGGGCCTATGAGATCGATTGTCCTGCCGTGTTGATCTGCGGCACGAAGGACTATGCTGGTGACGTGCGCGCGTTCAACAAGAAGTGGACTGCGGGAAGTGGATTGCCGCTGCGGTGGATCGAGGGTGCGGGCCACAACGCCAATTGTGATGCTCCGGATGAGGTGAACGCGGTGATCGAGGACCTGCTGGCTGGACTCTAGGTTCAAGATGAGCGCGAACTGCTTCCATCCCTGTGGCTCCCTGAGCTCCCGTCAAGATTGTCCCGAAAGGCTGCTTTCAAGAAAAGCCTCGGCTCTTGTGCATCCTCCTCGGCAGGGCTCTCGGAAGGCATCTCTGTACAGAAAGTGCCCCCAAATCTGCACATGCAATGCTTGCGGTGCCCATCTCTGTGTATGCACTTGCTCTAAGACAGCGCGCTTGCTGCTTGCCTGCTCCCTGGCAAACCGCTCGCATACTCATTTGCTAGAATGGCCATGGAGGGATCTGGGGATAGGAGGAGCCATGGCGAGGCTGTACAACGGCATGACCGAGCAAGAGATAATCGAGGCGGGAAAGACGTTTAGCGTTGGCACTCCCGAGGCTTTCGAGAGGCGTGCCAGCGTGCGAAAAGCCCTCGACGCAATTAACAACCGCATATGGGAGAGCAGCGAGCAGCGCCTCGAGTATCTGCGCAGCGTGCTCGGCTCCGTCGGAGACAATCCATGCATACTCGAGCCGATGAGCTTCGTAGCTGGTCGCAACCTGTTCCTTGGCGACAACGTGTTTATCAACTCTAACGTGACGTTTATCGATGCGGCACCTATCCATATCGGAGACCATACGATGATTGCGCCCGGAACCGTGCTCACTACGGTTGATCATCCCAAGTCGCCTGCGCAGCGTCGCGACTTCACTTCGTTTGCGGCGCCCATTTCGATCGGCCGCGACGTCTGGATCGGTGCAAATTGCACAGTGTTTCCCGGTGTCACCATTGGAGACAATGTCATTGTGGGAGCAAATTCCGTGGTCAATCGCGACATTCCTTCGAACTGCGTCGTTGCTGGCGCTCCTGTCCGGATGATTCGGGAGATCGAGGACGACACGGAGTAGTTTGAATCCTTAGGAACGCGAGGATGATCGCCTATCCCTGTCCGCGCAGTTGCTTCAGGATGGCGCGCTTGCGTGCCTGCTTGTCGGCGTAGGCCGCTTTCTCGGCGCGCTTGGCTCGTGCAGCCTCCTTCTCCGCGGCATGTTGCTCGCGGCGAGCTGCCGCCTCAGCTTCTTTGGCCGCCTTGCGAGCTTGCTTGCGCAGATCGCGCTCGACGCG
>JAFXIM010000170.1 GCA_017533165.1 Eggerthellaceae bacterium | reverse complement strand
TCGATGAGCACTTTGTATCGCCGCCTGGCCGCACGTTCGAGATCGCGTCTGTATCGGCTGCACTCTTCCTTCTTTCGACGGTACCTTCTCCACTCGTTGATAAGTGCCTGTCTTTCTGCTTTGTACGCTGCCAGCTTCCTTTCGTACTCCGAGCGCAGGGCTGCATTCTGCTCCTCGACTTTCTTCTTGTTGAAAAGGCCCGGCTTTTCATATGAACTGCATCCCAATTCTTGAACGGGGTTAATAAGAAGCGGCTAAGCCGCGCATGGGGACTGATTCCGGAACTCTTCCGGGGTCAGTCCCTTCAGTCTAACCTGCCTTCTCCTCGTGTTCCAGTGGATTATGTATTCCTCCAGCTTCTCCTTGAACTCCTCGAAGCTCTCGAACCTCTGGCCGCGGAAGAACTCATCTTTGATGTGGCCGAACAGCTGCTCGGTCGCTCCGTTGTCTATGCAGTTGCCCTTCCTGGACATGCTCTGGACGACTCCGGCTTCGCGCAGGGCGGCGCAATACGCCTTGTGCTGGTACTGCCATCCCATGTCGCTTTGCATGACCGGGTGCCTGCCGTCGGGAATCTTCGGCAGCAGCATGCCGAGCATCTCCCTCTGCTGGGCCATGTCCGGGTGTCGGGAGATCGACCAGGCCACTATCTCGCAGCTGCCGAAGTCGAACGCTGGCGCGAAGTACGCCTTCCCCCAAGGCTGCCTGAACTCGGTGACGTCCGTGCCCATCTTCTCCCATGGCCCGTCAGCGGCGAAGTCGCGCCCCAGGACGTTCTCGAACGTCTCGCCGACGACGCCTTTGTACGAGTTGTACCTGTGGTAGTCGGTCTCGCGGCGGATGCCGCAGGAGATCCCGATCTCGCGCATCATCTTGAGCACCGTCTTGTCGGCTATGCGCACGCCCTCCTCAGCACGCAGGCACATCGCGATCTGGCGGTGGCCGCACCCGTTCGCAGTCCGGTTGAAGATCTCTATCGCCTTGCCCCACAGCTCGGGCCTCGTGGGCCTCGGCGGGTGATTGAGGGCGTAATGGTAGGTTGACCTGGCCATTCCCGCCGCCTCCAGCAGGTCGGCGAGGATAAGCCCCTGCCCTGAGAGCTCGGCGATTATCTGGGCTTTCTCCCAGCTTGCAGCCGCTTCTCCGCCCTCAGGGCCGCCAATTTTTTTAAGTAGGCGTTCTCGGCCTCGAGCTTTCGGACGCGCTCCTCGAGCTCCTGCTCTCGCGTTCTGGGAACCGATTTCGTGCTTGATCCGGGCGGCCTGCCCTTGGGCTTCGGCTTCAGGGCCTCGGCGCCGCCCTCCCTGTACAGCTTGCACCAGCTTTGAAGCGGCGCGCGGCTCGTAATCCCGTGGGCGGACATCACTTCCTGCAGCGTGCGTCCGTCGTCCACATGTGCGCGCGCGGCCGCGAGCTTCGTCTCGTAGTCGTAGGTACTCTTCTTGGATCCCATGTTCAGCAGTCCATCCATTCCGACAGCCCTGTAGATCATCACCCATTGTTTAACAGTACCCCTAGGTAAAGCAAGCCTTGTGGAAATGGAATCCCATCCACAGCCGTCGTCGACCAACGACGCAACTCTCTCTTTGATTGAAGCATCGTATCTACATCTAAGGTCCTGCGACATAAAAAACTGCGCCTCCGAATCTTGGTTTCGCTTGTCCAAGATTCGGGGCGCAGTTCAATGCCGGGGTCTTTTCGTTTGCTGGTGGAAAGGTCCTTCGCCTAGTTCAGGAAGTCTTCCAAGATCTCCTGCTCGGCCTCTTCCTCGGTCAAACCAAGCGTCATGAGCTTGACGATCTGATCGCCGGCAATCTTGCCGATGGCTGCTTCGTGTACGAGCATTGCGTCTTCGTGGGCGGCCTCGATGCCGGGGATGGCCTTGACCTTGGCGCTTCCCATGAGGATTGCGTCGCACTGAACGTGACCACGGCAGGCGGCCTCGCCGATGACGAGGGGGTTGAACACCTGCACCGATTCGTCCTGGGCAACGCTGCGAGAGATTACCTGAACGGAAGAGTCCTCGCCCTTCAGCACGACCTTCATGTTGGAGATGGCCGTCTGCTTGTCGTGGGTGAGAAGCTTTTCGATCAAGACCAGCTTGGCGCTTGCGCCCAGTTCGGCATCGGTATCGCGTACGGTGGAGGTAACGCCGCGAAGCTGGACCATTTCCATTTCGCAGTAAGAGCCTTCCTCCATGTAGACTTTGGTAACCGGGTTGAGGATACGCTCGCCCGTTCCCTCACCTTGGCCGTAGTGCTTTTCGATGTACTGAACGCGGCTGTTCTTGCCGCAGTAGAAGCTGTGGATGCCGTCATGCTCGGACGGATCGTGGCTGTCGTTGTGGATGCCGCAGCCGGCAATGATTTTCACATCGCAGTCTTCGCCAATGTAGAAGGTGTTGTACACGACATCCTTCAAGCCAGACTGAGTGACGATAACCGGTATATAGACGGTTTCGCCTTTGGTGCCGGGCTTGATGCGGATATCGATGCCGGGGTTGTCGGTCTTAGTTTCGATGTCGATGAATGCCGAAGAGGATCGGCGAAGAAGCTCGCCGTCTTTGCGGATGTTGAACGCGCCCTTCGGCATGCCATGCAGGTTAGCGATTTCGGCGAGCAGGCTCTCGTCGATAGGGGAAAGATCAACGGCCATGGTGGTCTCCTTTGGGTATGCGAACGTGTCGGCCTTGCGACCTAGCACGTGGTGGGGATCTCGGTCAGGTGCAGTGCGGTAGGCTGAGTGAGCGGACAGCCGCCAATGCCCTTAGCGGCAAAGCCGAGTTTGGGCAGGAGCTCCTCAGGCGTACCGGTTTCAGCAACGGTGCCGTCGCGCAAAAGCACGATTTCGTCGGCGAGCTGAATGATGCGTTCCTGGTGGGAGATGATCACGATGGAGCGGCCGTCGCGCGCCTCGTGAATGTCGCGGAAGGTCTCGGTCAGGCGGTCGAAACTCCACAGGTCAATACCCGCTTCGGGCTCGTCGTAGATGGCGAGCTTCGGATCGCGCGCGAGAATGGTGGCAATCTCGATGC
>JAFXIM010000169.1 GCA_017533165.1 Eggerthellaceae bacterium | reverse complement strand
GATGCCTGCGGGCCAGCAGGGGGTTCCTGCGCAGCGGGTGGTGTGGCCGATGGAGGTGAAGAAGCCCTCGATGCCGTAGGTGAGCGTGTTGAAGTTGCCGGAGTACTTGTTCAGGCAGACGGACAGGGCATTGCCGTCCTCCTGCTGGATCTCGACGATCTTCTTCGCGATGATGTCGATGGCTTCATCCCAGGTGATCTGCTCCCATTCTCCCGAGCCCTTTGCGGTCTGGCGCATGGGGTACTTGATGCGATCGGGGGAATAGATGCGACGGGGGTAGGAGTAGCCCTTAACGCAGAGCTTGCCGTCGGTGTAGCTGTTGTCGGGGTTGCCCGTTACGGTCTTCAGGACGCCGTCTTCCACCGTAGAGATGATGGAGCAGGTGTCGTAGCAGTTGCGCGGGCAGCAGTTGAAGCACTTCTTGACCTCAGCGGCGGCATCGGCATGAGCCTCAAGCGGGACCAGGTCAAAGGCGCTTGCGGCGCCGGCGGTGCCAAGTATTGCCGCCGCTGCCGCAGATCCCTTGAGGAATGTGCGTCGTGACAGGGTGTGAGACATGTTCCCTCCTCTTTGTCTTATTGGGTAAACGTGAGTCTAGGTTGGGTTTGGACTATGGTGTTAAGCGCTTCGAGCAGATCGGCGAAGCCAAGGCACGCCTCGTTGGTCGTGTTCTTGCGTATTGCCGTAACATGAGGCGCAACCCAGCGAGCTAGGTGGGCCTTTGCGAAGGATTCGAAGGCTTGGGCTGCCTGCTCATCGCCTCTGTCTGCCAGGTAGGCCATGAACGCGCATTCGTAGGCGAAGTGATCGTCGGGCTCGACGTTTTTCGCACTTACCTGCATGCCCGCATCTTCGTAGGCTCGGCGCACGGCCATCGTGGTCTCCCTCATGAGCACACGCTCGCCTGAGAGGTACACCGTTTCGTAAGGTGCTGCCAAAAGCTCTTCGGGACCGATGAACAGGCGGTTGAACTGATGCTCGAAGCTCCTGATGTCTGATTCCGGCGCTTGCGCTATGCGCAGGGCGGCGGCGCGCAGATGCGGGTGCTCCTGGGCCAGTTCGCTTGCCGCGAAGACCTCGAAAGCGGGCCACTCGGATGCGTCGATGCGCGTTAGCGTGTGGGAGTAGTAGCGGTGAAGCAGTATGAAATACGCTGCCAGATCTGTCGAAAACATAGCAGCCAGCCTAAATGCCGCTAATGGTAGTGCCCTGGGTGGCCAGACCCTCTTCCTGAAGTCTCTTCATGATGGGCTCGTATTTTGCCCTCTCCTCTTCAGTCTGAAGGAATACCACTTCGAGCTTGGGGTCGGCGATGCCGCGATAAGACTCATCGATGGTTCCGCACGTCACTTTGACGGGTTTCTTGCTCATCGGTTAGCCCTCCTCTAGTTGCTCGTATCGTTCGCGCCTTTTCGGCGCATTTCTTATGCGAGAGCCGCGGGCCCTTGCGGCTCAATCGAGCGTTTCGCCTGCCTTAGCGCCTCGTCTGGGGCTTTGCCGGTGCTGAGCCCGTGGCCTTACACGATGGCGAAAACGCTTGATTTGCTGGGTAAAATGATACGGGTGCAAAGAGGGTGCATTCAAGGAAACGAGTTTTGCGTATTAGGTCTCTGATCAGGCCTTTTGTAAGTTTTTTCGGCAAAAGCGGTGAACGAAATCACGTGGGTTTGCCTTAGGGCGCGAAAAGGCCCGCTTTCCGTTGTTGGCGTGACTTCGGAGGCGGGCCTAGGTTGCTTGGGCGCGTTCGCCGTGCGCGCTGGGTTTCGATGGCGAGCGGTGCCTTGGGCGGTGCTGCGAGTCTATTTGCCTGTGCGAAGCTTGCGGCCCCAGGGGCTGTCGAAGGCATCTCCGCTGAAGCGCCAGGGCTCAACGTCGTGCGGCATGAGCACGTACCAGCGCGCCAGCTTTTCCGAGCGCGGCCCCAAACGCTCCATGTACAGGCGGGTTGTTTTGCCTGCTACGTTGACTTCGTAAGACACCACATCCGCTCCGGTCGAGCGCAAGAGGTCGACCGGAGGGCTCACCACGTTTTTCACGGAAAAGGAGCGACCGTCATCCCAGAAGATCATCAAGGGCACAACGGTTCCGTCCTGGTTCCACTTGGCCAGGACGTCCACGTACTTCTTGATCTTTGGAACTCGCGCTGGCACGGCTTCCTTTTCCCTTCACGCGTGCGCTTACCTTCGCCAATAATAGAACATTAGTACGTATTTCGACAATCGAACAAACTGTGTTTTCGATGGGATGGGAAAAGGTTATGGTGCCGGGGTGCGGGATCGGGTTGCCGATCAGCTGAGGGCGCGCTACCGATGCGGGGGTCGCAAATCGCGTAACCTACGGGAGCCGCCCGCCTTGCTCTGCCTGCCTGACGGCGTGTATCCCT
>JAFXIM010000168.1 GCA_017533165.1 Eggerthellaceae bacterium | reverse complement strand
TGCTAGTTGTGCTCGCCACATTCTAGCGCATGGGCTGGTCGTGGCATAGCGAGATACGCCGTCAAACGTGCTTAGCATATGCAAGATGATGGGCGCGAATGGTAATGGCGGGTTGATTGTCTGACCGATTGCAACCCTGTCATTTGGAATGCAACAAAGCAGGTCTAGTGCTACGAAAGCCGCTAGCATCCAGGCCCGCGCTCGCCATCCTGACGCCCCTAATGCCACAAAGGAAGCCGTCCGGGGAGCTTCGGGGCGCACGGATCCGGGGCCTCGCCGCGCTTGCGTCAAGCCAATCGCGAGGTCCGTCGCCTTTGTTATGTCGCAGGCCCTCCCGCCCGTATAATTCAGCTAGTCGGCCGGACTATTCCTCCGGCTCGTACAGGATGCCTGGGGCTGATATGACGTCTCGTGGTGGGATCAGCCTCAGCCCCAGGTTGTCCATCATCTCCTTGGGGAACACGAGCTCCGCGAGCTGCATCGGGCTCACGTCACCGCATCCCTTCCTGACCGTGGAGTTGACATGGCAGCAGATCTCGGCGAGCGTCATGGCGTCCATGCGCTCGAGGGAGGTGCCCTTCGGCAGGACCTTCCTCAGCTCCACGTGGTTCTTCTCGCAGCCGCCCTTCTGGTCGGGGCGGGACGGGTCGGCGAAGTAGGCGTTGGTGCGCTTGCCGGAGAACATGCACGACGTCTCCATCGCCTCTATCGAGTCGAACTCGCTGCCGCGGTCGAACAGCATCAGCCCGAAGAACTCGCCGAAGCAGCCCTCGCAGGACATCTCGAGGTGGTCGAGCGCCCGCACGACGCAATCGGCGGTCTTCTCCTGCAGCAGCAGGTAGAGCTGGAAGTGCAGGTCGACGCGGTGGAGGCTCAGGATGCACTTCTTCTCGCCGCGGCGGCCCATGACGGTGTCGACCTCGGTCGCGCGGGCGCGCTCCTCGGGCGGCAGCTGCATGAAGTCGGCGTACTCGCAGCCCTTGTAGAAGCCCGGCTCGTGGGCCTCCTTGGCCTTCTTCTTTTTCCGCCCGCGGTACCTGACCTTCTTGGCGAGCTCGAGCGGTATGACCGGGATGCTGCCGTCCTCGACGTAGCGGTAGAACGTGCGCTCCGAGCAGGGCATCTCCTCGGTGGCGAATATGTGGTGCACGGACTGCCCGCGTGCCCTGCCGGCCTTCACCTTCGCCACCAGGTCGTCGACCTCCTCCGGCGCAAGGTCGATGCCCGAGCGCGCGCCCGAGGCGCGCTCCGCGGACGCCTTCTGGGCGGTCTCGGCCGAGTAGAACCACCTCTCCAGCGCACACGTGGCGTAGTGCCCGCACGAGTTGCAGACGAAGGGGGCCTTCGCGGTGCGCTCGCAGACCATCGGCACGTAGTCGGGGCAGTACCGCTCGCACGGCCTGCCGCAGACCCGGCAGAAGCGGCCGCAGCCCCTGATCTCGCATAGGTTGCGGCGCTTGCAGGTCTTCGCCTTGAGGAACGCGCAGTCGTTCTTGTCCCTGTTCGCCCTCCTGGACGGCCCGTCGCACCTGCGGTTGCGCTTCACCTCGCGGCTGACGGTGCTCGTCGCGACGCCCATGTGCCTGGCGATCTGCGACAGGGACTCGCCGGAGCTCAGCCCGGCCTCGATGCTCCGCCTCTGGCTCGCGTCCAGGTGGTTGAATCGTCCCTTCTCTCCCATGGATACCACCTCCCATCGCGGCGGGAGGGACTCCAGGTTAGGTTAACGCCGAACGCTGCCAGCTTATTGCAAGGGATTCGAAGTTGAGACAGGTCTACTGCCACCTAAGTTGCAATAGGAATGACACTCAACCTTTTTCATCGATTTATCAATGACTAATACGCCTTACTAAGGGTATGATAGTCATTGAAGAACCGTCTCTGGCGGTAAGCCGGGTTACGAAGGACTTCGCAAAATGAAAACCATGCAGCGCGTAAGAATGGGTCAATTGTTCTCTCTGTTTGTTGCCGCTTCTGTATGTTTAACGCTGATAAGCTGTTCCGAGGATAAAAGAGAGCAAAGTGACACCGAAGGTGCCGTTCTCGCTTCATACGAAATGGGTGCGGAGTTAAATGGCGACGTTATTGTTTTCTCGCATGACTCAGGAGTATATCCCGACGAGAGCATTTCTGTAGCGCTAACTGCTCCTGAAGGCTGCACAATCGCCTTTACAACCGACGGGTCAACACCAACTGCAAGCAACAGCACATCTTCTGAAGTGGAACTCAACCTTGACAGAAGCCTTTCGGGGAATCTTGTTGCGCAGCGCGACCTTATGATTAATCCCGATATCCCGCATGAGATTATTCTTGACGACCCTTCGCTTCCTTTTGGCGTTGTGGTTACAGCATGCGCGGTCAACGAGAGCGGGAAACTCTCTGATCCGGTTTCAAAAACGTATTTTCTTGGAGTTGATTTCGCTGACCGGTTCCCCAATTGCGTTGTAGTGTCACTTACAACAGACCCCGAAAATCTGTTGAACTACGATACGGGGATACTGGCTAACGGCGCGGTTTACGACGACTGGAGGCAAAGCCAGACAGCGCAAGAAATCATTGACAAAGAACAGACTTGGCTTGTCGAGACAAACGGCACGCAACGCGGGAAAGATTGGGAACGCCCCTGCCGTCTTCAAATCTACGATATGA
>JAFXIM010000167.1 GCA_017533165.1 Eggerthellaceae bacterium | reverse complement strand
GGTGTACTCCGAGGCGGCCATGGAGCATCTGGGCTCTATTGGGCGCGTGGTGTACCTGCAGATTTCCTACGAGGAGCTGAAGGCTCGTCTGACCGATTTCCAGGAGCGCGGCGTTGTGTTGAAGGGCGGCATTGGCATGAGCCTGCGCGAGCTGTACGAGGAGCGCCTGCCGCTGTACGAGCACTATGCCGACTACGTGGTGAACGTGGACGACCTGACGATCACGGCTGCGGCTCGCAAGGTTGCTGACGCGCTGAAGTAGCAGAAATGATCTACACTCCGCTTACGAAAAGGGCGCTGCGCATCGCCTACGACGCCCATGCTGGTCAGGTTGACAAGGGCGGGGATCCGTACGTGTT
This sequence comes from Eggerthellaceae bacterium, assembly GCA_017533165.1. The sequence goes on along the minus strand of JAFXIM010000167.1, from coordinate 5,448 downwards.
CCACCCCTTCCATTTGGCTGAGCAGATGGATGACGAGCTTTCCGTGTGCGTTGCCCTGCTGCATGACGTTGCGGAGGACACGTCGGTGAGTCTTGATGACCTGGCGGCGGAGTTTCCGGCTGAGGTGATTGAGGCTTTGCGCTTGCTTACGCATGTTGAGGGCGAGGATTATTTGGATTACGTGGCTGCTTTGGCGGGCAACCCCATTGCGCGGCGCGTGAAGCTTGCCGATCTGCAGCACAACTCGGACGAGGCCAGGATGGCGGCGTGCGAGGGCCTGTCCGAGGAGACGCGCGCTCGCCTTCGGGAGAAGTACGCTGCGGCTAAGGCATGCTTGAGAACGTGCGGTGATGCGTCCTGCTGCGCTCGCGGGAACCTCCCAATGCGCGTGATGAAAGCTCCATAGGTGAGCAATAGTGATACAATGGCTGGTGCTGTTTCGAGGTGCATTGGCGCGACGGAGCAGCAGGATATCCGCCCCCGTAGCTCAGCGGATAGAGCGTCGGTTTCCTAAACCGTGCGTCGGAGGTTCGAGTCCTCTCGGGGGCGCCATTGAGTTCTCGCAGGTCAGCGGCCATTTTTGCGCTGGCCTGTTTTGCGTTTTAGGGGCTGTAAATTAGCCGTTTTGGTCCAATTTTGGTCCAATTTTATTTTGAAAATTATTTGGCACTGACCTGTTTTGCGTTTTAGGGGCAAAAACGCGAGGATCCCGTGCGAGTGCTTCGAATACCTCCTGCATGCTGCTTTCGGCGGCCTTTCAATGATGGCTTTGGTGTGCTTGCGTGCGGCTTCCATTTGCTGTGCGCTGATGCCTCGTTTGCTCAAGTAGGCGTTAAGGTCGGTCATCGAATTCTCCTGGCTCGAAGTGCGCTTAGCGCATTTTGGCGATATGCGGTGTGGCGCCGGCGCCCAAGCCGCCAACGTCGGGGATGCCGCCTCCGCTGAGGGCTCCCTGCACCGGGTTGTTAAGGGCGCGCATGCGAGCACTCGCATCGGTTGCTGCTGCTGCGAAGGCGGTACCTGCAATGCATGAGCTGGCCGCGCGGGCGAAGTGGGCGGCTCCTGCCTGCTCGGCTTGGGTTTCGCTGTACCAAAGCGCCCAGGGAGCAAGCTTGTTTTCTGGCTCGCCTTCGCTTTCTCCCTCTTCGCAGCCTTCAATCCGGTCTTCGCCGTTGACTGAGTCGCCTTCGCGTTCGCCTTCCCCATTGCCTTGAAAATCATGTGGGGTCTTTAGCAAGCACGGCGCCAGCTCGGACAAGGCGTCAATCGTGTCACTTGCCGCGCCAAGGACAAAGGCGTAAGGGGCAAGTTCAGCCCACTCTTGCACTGTCAGTTTTTTCGCCTCGGTCTCGTTGAGCTGCGAGAGCCAGCAGCGCAAGGCATCGGCGCGCGCGATAATCTCGACGCCCCGCTGGGACGGGCGACCCATGCATCTTGAGAGCAGGCCGTATGCTAGGGCGGTCAATACTAGGCTGATCAGGGGGATGAGGCTGTGGGTGGCAAGAAGTAGGAGCCCGCCGCTGATCAGAAGCGCGAACGAGGCGATCATGGTTGCGAGGCGAAGACCTTTGCTTGCGCGGTCGAAAAGACCAAGGCGCTTGACCTCGAGCGTGAGCGTTTGCTGCCAAGAAGCCACCGCCTGGGTGAACTCGTTGAAGTGATTGCGGCCGTAGCGGTGAACGTCGCTTAGCCATATCGACCGGGAGCCTGGCTCGATGAGGTCGAACATCAGGTTGAGCGTTGCTCGCTCAATGGGGTTGGCGGGGTCTTCGGGCACGAGACGTTCGAGTAGGTAGTCTTGCGCTGGCGCCCCTGTTGCGTCCGCGCGCATGCCGGGCGTGATGCGCACGCACTTATGCTGCGCAAGGTAGAGCAGCGTCACTGTGATGTCGTCGGCGTCGAGGGCGTTATCGCGCAGCAGTCGGCCTAAGACGGCTGGTTGCAAGTTCGGTTCAGGTGCTGTGGGCCAGAGGGGTTCGTTGAAGGATGCCTTGCGTTTGCGTCCGAAAGCCCAATAGAGAAGGCCTGCCAGCAGAATGAGAACCGCGCTGAGGAGGAGCACTCCGCCGTCGAAGTTAGGAAGCGACTCTGCCACTGCTGATCGCTTACGTCCTTGCAGGCTGGCGTTTGATCGCGCACCAACGAGGATGCCAAGTGCAAGAATGAGCGCGCAGGACACCAGAACGAGCAAACGATGCTGCGCTTTCTGGCTCATGGCGCCACCCTCCCGATGTGTGTTCAACGCGCCGCGCGTCGGGTCGCACCCATTATAGGCTGCTTAGCTTCCAGCGAAAAGCAAGCTCGAAAAACAAAAAACGCCCGGAGGCGTCTTCTTGAAAAGTGGTGCGGGTGAAAGGACTTGAACCTTCACGGGGTCGCCCCCATACGGACCTGAACCGTACGCGTCTGCCAATTCCGCCACACCCGCACTTGGTGCCAACTACGCTGACAGCGTCAGCTATCATACCCTAGCTCACTTACCCGCGCAAGGGGTATTTTTTGCCGCGAAGATTAATTTCTTTCGGCTGCGCCGCCGCCTGCGCCGAGCTGGATCCCGAGCTTGCCTCGTGCTACGCAGGGCGTGTGCTAGTATGGCAAGGATGCAATGCGCAGCGCGGCTATCGTATTAAGGGCCGCGCATGGAAGCAGTCAAGGCCAAGGACAATCACGCCGAGCAACAGGAGGTCGACAGGCATATGGCACGCCAGCAGGGCGCACAGCTCATTCTCGACCGGTACCGCGTGATCAAGGCCGCCGGCTCGGGCGGCTATGCAACTGTCCTGCATGCGCATGACACCAAACTCGGTCGCGATGTGGCGATCAAGCGCATTCAGCTAAGCGAATCCGACGTGGCCCGTGCCCGCCTCATGGCCATGGAAGCTCGCATGGGAAGCGAGCTCGGCGACTACGATCACGGCTACGATTCCAGCCGCGACGACGGCTCTGAAGCAGTCGAGGCCGGCTCGGGTTACATCCCCGATTTCGATCTTGATATCGACGAGCCCGTATACCCCGATGACCCGTCATTCCTCGATGTGTTTCATCCCGCGAAGAAGGCGGCAAGGGGAAAACACGCGAGCCCATCGAAGTTCGCTGGCGCCGTGGCGGGTGCACCTTCTGCGTCGAAGTCGGCCGCTTCGGGCGGTTCGTCTAGCGCCCCCGCAAGCGCCGCTTCCGCCCCCGCGTCTAGCGCCCCAGCCTCGGAGTCCTTCGAAGACGAGGACCCCTTTGACCACATCCCCGGCTTGCAGGAAGCGCGCATGGTCGCCAAGATCTCGGACGACAACATCGTGCACGTCTACGAATGCGAGTTCCATGAAAACACGGCCTACATCATCATGGAGTACGTCGAGGGCAAAACCCTCACGCAGGTGCTCAACGAAGCGGGAGACGCTCTCACGCTTGACGCCATAGCGGCCATCTTCTCTTCGGTTGCCCACGCTCTCGAGGTGGCGCACGGCAGCGAGATCCTGCATCTCGATATCAAGCCCGATAACGTGATGGTTAACCAAAAGGGCGTGGTGAAGGTAACCGACTTCGGCCTGGCGACCCTCGTTGACGCAACGGGGCACGGTACGGCTGGCGGCGGCACCATCGGTTACATGCCGCTCGAGCAGATGCGGCAGCAGCCGCTCGATGCACGTACCGATCAGTGGTCGCTGGCGGCGATGACCTACGAGATGCTCTCGGGATCCAACCCCTTCTTCCGAGACACGCTAGTCGAAGCCGAAGAAGCCATCGAGGAGGCAGAGCTCGTGCTGCCAAGCCTTTGTTGGGATGACATGGACCCGGGTATCGACGACGTCATATTCAAAGCACTCGACCTTGAGCCGAGTGATCGCTACCCTTCAGTCGCCGAGTTTGCCGATGAGCTCATGCCCTATCTCGGCAGTACAAAGAAGGGCAAAAAGGAGCTCGCGAACCTGGTGCGCGGAGTGGAGCCACCCGAGCCTGCGCCTGAACCGCCCAAACCTAAGCAGCCCGCTATTCCCCTGATGGAACGCTTGGGCGATCGCAGCGCTTCGGTGCTCGGCCGGCTGATAACGGCGTTGCTTGCGGTCTTCATGGCGGCGTTCGCGCTTACCAACATATGTCTGACGGAAGGTTCGGCCTTCGGCTTGGCCACCGATGCAGCTCCGGTGTTTTGGGGCATGCTTGCTGCCGTAGCTGCGGCTTCCCTGGTCATTCCGCACATAGGCGCGCTTGCGGCTTTCGTCATGCTGTCCGCCGCGCTTCTGGCCAACGGCTGTTATGCCCTGGGCATCTGCGTGCTGTTGGCGTCCGCCGCGTGGTGGTGGTTCCTCGGTCGCACCGACAAGGTGCAGGCTCCCGTCGCCCTGTGCGGCCCGGTGTGCGGCGCCTTCGGCTTTGCCGCGGTGGCGCCCATTGCCGCGGGTTGCCTCATGCCCGTGGGTAAGGCGGCTGCTTCGGCTGCGTTCTCGGTGTTTTTGGCCTTCGTGTTCGCGGGCTTCGGCACGGGCGACATCATGGGCTGGAACCTGCTCGTCAATTCCGACATCACCGGCGTGGATGTTACGGCCGTTATCATGACCGCGCTGGGGAAAACCTCCAACTGGTGCATCGCTGCAAGCTGGATTCTGGCCGCGGTGATCTACAGCCTGTTCTGCATTCGTGGTAGCAAGGCCTTCGATGTGGCGGGCGCTGTGTTTGCGGCGGCCCTGCTGCTGGCGGGCGCTGTGGTTGCCGCTGGCGTGTCGCCGGGCTCGAGCCTGTGGTTGCCCTCGGTGCCAGACCTTTTGGGCTCGCTTTTGCCGGGCATTGCGGGAGTTGCCGCCGCGAGTGCGGGCGTAGCTGACCGCACTCGTTGGGAAGACGAGGATTTGGATGCAGAAGGTGAGCGCCCCGATCTAAGGGCAGCTTAAGCTGCAAGATCAACTCAAATTGAGGAAGGTCGGGCTTCCGCCTTGCGCCCCAGCGTTTCGAACTTAAGCGGTCGCGTAACCGTCCGGGTTGGTGGACTGCCAGCGCCAGCTGTCTGCGCACATACGCTCAAGGTCATATTCCGCAACCCAGCCAAGTTCGTCGCGAGCCTTGTCGCAGGCCGCATAGTTCTCGGCGATATCGCCTGCGCGACGCGGCTTGATGGCGTAGGGGATCTCGTGGCCGCAGGCCTTCTCGAAAGCACGCACAACGTCGAGAACGCTCGAACCCTTGCCCGTACCCAGATTGAAGATGCCAACGCCGCGGCGGGTGCCGTCCTCAGCCGTCTCGCCCGCGATGGAGCCGATGCCGATAGCCTCACCCGTGCCCACGCGGCCGGCCATCCAGTCGAGTGCTGCCACATGGCCGCGCGCCAAGTCAACCACGTGGATGTAGTCGCGCACGCCCGTGCCGTCGGGGGTGGGGTAGTCGTCGCCGAACACGCCCACGCACTCGAGCTTGCCCACGGCAACCTGCGCAACATAGGGGAGCAGGTTGTTGGGGATG
>JAFXIM010000166.1 GCA_017533165.1 Eggerthellaceae bacterium | reverse complement strand
CTCGGGGTACATCTTCGCGCCCGTGGCCTGTACGCACATCTTGCGCAGCTCGTTGGCGTACATGAGATCGAGCGCGATGCCGTCTACCATGTAGCCGTTGGCGAGAACGGTGTCGGGCAGGGAGTCGAGGTCTGCCTGCGCGTTGCCGGTGGCGGTCACCTGGTTGGCGACGGTTGCAAGCGCATCTGACTGCAGGCCGAGAAGCGCCGTCTGGGTGCGCGGGTTCCAGCCGTGGATCAGGCCGTAGTCAAGGCCCTCCGCGACAGACTCTCCAAGCGCGTCGATGATCTCGTCGAGCAGGCGCAGGCGGGAGTCCTCGTCAGCCCAGACTACTTCCTCGGTCATGCGGACGGTGGTCTGGAACTTGTGCGGCCTGCCAATGACGGGGGCGAAGGTCGCGGGGGACGCGCTCTTTGCCTCGCCCTCGCCGACGAACTCGCCGTGCGGCTTCTCGGTGAACACCATGTAGTTTGCGTTGGCGAAGATGCGGGGCTTGCCCGGCTTCAAGGCCGCGATGACGGAGCGCGCCTTGATCTTCTCGTTGATGGTGTCGATGTAGGTCTCGGGGATTACCAGATTAGTGGTAGTGATCTGTGCGTTAGCCAGTTAGGCTCCTTTCGGTTTTAGCCGAAAAGCGCGTCTGCGAATGACTTCCTCTGCGATTCGGCGCTCTTTCGGCCCGTTTTCATCTGATCGTCAGTCGGCATCCTGTGCGGATCGCGCTGCGGGTTCTTCCAGACGTTCTCAACGTCCTTCACCGCCGCCTCGATCGCGTCCTTCGCGCTGGTTGCCACGTTCTTGCTGCATTCCGCGAAGGTGGTCTCGAAAACGCTGTCCCGAATTATGGAGTTGGCGAACTCCCTGTCACCTAGGGCCTCGTCGAACGCCGCGCGGAACTCGTCTCGCTTGGCTTGCTCGGCCTCCGCTGCCTTGCGGTCTTCCTCGGCCTTTTTCATGGCCTCGACCTGCTCTTGCAGCGCGGTGATCTCGGCTGTGGTTCCGTCGACCTTGGAGGCCGCTTCGGAAAGCTCGGCGTTCTGCCGCTCAAGCTCCGCTATGCGGTCGACCTTCTTGGTCCACTCGGCCACGGTCTTGTAGTTCGCCCGCACCTCAGCTGCAATGGCGGCTGCGGTGTCCTCGGATACGTCGTGATCTGCCAGAATTGCCTTGATGTCCTTCATGTGCTTATCGCTCCTAACGTGCTTTCTATACCGTGCCGTCCACGGTGCGGGATCGTCGGGAATATAGCCTCCCGAATTGCTACCGTAATTATACCATTTACAGAACCACCACCGCGCGGGGGGCTTGTGCGGTGGTGGTCTGCGGAGAGGAGGGGACGGCGGGCCATGGACTAAAACCCTATGTGCCGTCCAAGGACATTATACCAGATCAGGTGGGTATTCTCACACGTGTCAGTTCACCGCGCGTCACCAGATCGGCTTCTTTTGAAACGGCGCGGTAACGGGCTTGCAACGCTCGCACGCGGGCCTTGCTTTCCGATGGGTCGATGCCAGCGCGTTCGAGCATGGCGCCGTTCATGCGCTCCTTGCGGATCATCGTCTCGAGCTTTCGCTGGTACTGAGTGGCCTCGTAGCGCGTCATGGTCAGCGGATCGCCCGAAAGCCCGGTTATG
>JAFXIM010000018.1 GCA_017533165.1 Eggerthellaceae bacterium | reverse complement strand
TTACGCGCCCAAGTTGGTCGTACGGCTCGCGTCTTCCTGCGCTGTTGAGCCGAACGACAGCTATGACGTGGTCTGGGACAAACCCGCCCTTCGTGGGCTAACCTTGAACGACGGATTTCGGATGAACCTGCCGCTCGAGAGGCTGCCCCCGGATGTTTTCAAGAATATCTACCATTCTCTCGCGCAATTTTTCTTTTATACTAACCAATATGTAACAGGGTAATTAGTCAATTTGCGTTTTGCGAAAGTCTCAGATATTCTGAAGTTCTTAGCTGCTTCTCCTTCTTGCAGAGTGATGGGTTCCGTTCGGCATTCCAATGCATTGGGCATACTGGATCGTATAGATTCGGATCCTCATTGACGACCTCGACCGCAAACGCCGATTGGACATAAGGATCATCTATTCTCCGGCTACTGTCCCTCGTGTTTGCACGAGGAGCACCTAATGCATCCGCTTGAGCAGTATTCAAATGCACAAAATTGTCATCCGTGTATCCAGGCATACGTGGACTGGCGTAAAGTGTAAGACGGCGGCCTTTATAGATAATGTTCACCGCCCGGTTCGCATAGCCAAAGGATGGACTTACATTTACGGTGAACCTTTTTGGCTCTTCCTCACCAGAAGGTACTCCAATTTTGACAGGAATCCCCACGTCGTTAAACGGAGGCTCCCGTTTCTCAGCACGCTGCCTAATCTCCATGATGGCTTGATTGCAGGTCTTACTGTTCTTGTTGACGCATATTTTGTCCATGAGTAGGCGATATGCTCCCTCGCCTGGCGGGCCAAAAGCCGTTTCCTTTGCCAAGGCCTCAACCAAGCGAGGATCACTCTTCTGGAAAAAATTGAAGCGCCCCAAGATTTGACTGGCACTATCTCCATCCTCCAACAGGGCATCCGAGATCTTTGACTGTGTATCATAAAATATCTTATAATACAGAAATGTTCCTGCGAACGTAATTATGATGACAGAAAAGCTCAAATAAGCCACAAACTTTAAGTTCGCGACTCGCTTTTTGTCCTTTAATGTTTCGAGTATAAGATTGTAAGTCTGATCAGCTGTCAGCTTGCGCGTGTTTATCCTTTCAATCTTTAAGGTGTTTTCGATAATTTCGAGGCCCTCAAGCTTTGCCCTAGCAGGTAGCGCCGACAGGGCCTTGGTTTCGTCTAGCCCTCGGCCGAAGAAACCGAGGAGGGTGCGCTGCTTGATGGCTGCCAGAGCCAGCAGAAATGCGCCAACAACGCCGACTAGCGGAACCACCAGATTCAAGATGTCCATGACTTCCTCCGTCTGGCTGCTATGTCGTAGCTCATAGGAATGGCAGTCCCGCGATCCCCGTCACAACGCCTGTTATCTTGCTGGCGACGCTCGCGATGTCATTGATGCTGTGCGCCGCCCTATTGAGCGCATCCGCCTCCTTCTTTGCTTCCTGTGCTCGCGCTGTGAGCTCCGACGCCAGGTTGCTCTCGGCGATCGCCTCATCAATCTCCTTGAGCATACTCACCGCGAGCGACCGTAGCTGAAGCAGGATGGCGTTGATTACTTCGAGCGCCTTGCGATAGTCGGACGACGGATCATAGGAGAAATCGGCGTCCGTGAACGTGCTTTCCGCCAATGATAAGGTGTTCACCAGCGCATCGCGCGTCGCCTTATAGACTGGCAGAGTTTTAACTTGAACGGCCATCACTGTTTCTCCGTTTCAAAGGCGCTCTTGGTCTCACCGATAGTGCTCGCAAGATCGACGATGGCGACTATGGCTTCGTGCAACTCCTTGATCGTCGCTCCGGCTTTGGCCGCCTCGACGAGCTTGGCGTGAGCCGCGCCGATCGCGGCAAAGCGTGAGCGGTCGATTTGATACGCGTTGAATCGCTCGACTGCGGTAAACAGCTTGTCCTGCGCGGAACGGATCGCAGTGACATCGCCTCCCGCGCGCACTTCATCCGCATTCTGCTGCGCCTTAACGACCGCTTCGTAGAGCGGAAGCCGATCATAAAGGTCGAGCTGAGAGTCGGCGTCGCCGAGGATTGCCGCGGAGCGCTGGACCAGTGGGTCGGCTTCAATGATCATATGCTTGAGGACGCTTTGACGACGCGCGGCAAAGTAGAGATTGCCCAGTTTCGCGACGAGCGTCCCGACCGCGTTGAGCTTAGCCGCAGAATCTTCCTCGCTGGAGCCGGTGACTTTGCGGATCGCGCCGTCCAGTCCTCCGATCGAAGACGCCAGATTGCTCACCGAAGCGGTGAAGGTTTGTTGCTCT
>JAFXIM010000165.1 GCA_017533165.1 Eggerthellaceae bacterium | reverse complement strand
TGTGCTCTCCATGGCCCTCGCCATATACGACCTCGTCGGAAAGTATATCGCAGCAAGCATCGCGCCCTTTGTTATCTCAACCATTCAGACGGCGACGGGAACGTGGGTGTACTGCTCAATACCCATCGCCATCTGTGCGATCTTCGCTTCAATCTCCGTGTGGGTGTTGGGCTTGAGGATGGACAAGGAGACGAAGCGCGAGCTCGACTCATCTGAATAGAGGAGTTGTTGGGATCCGAGCAAAGGAATTGTTCTTCAAAGTGGTGAATCATTAGAGCTTCAGCGAGCCAGCTGCTTTGTAGCGATCTGCAGGACGGTCGCTTCACTTGTCGGATTGGGCGTCTAGGGGGCTTGGATGATTAATCCGCCATGCCATCACAATCGGAAGCATTTTCGAAGAGCTGTTAAAACGGGGCATGTGCCTGTAAAATCCTTTGATGAGACTGCACAAACCCGTGAGGAAAGCCAATTTTTGGGGGTACCTATGGTTGACCAGGACGGTAAGATGATGACGTTCCGCGAGCGCGAAGACAAGCTTATCTGCGCTAAGGAGCTGTTGCGAAGTGAGGGGAGTCTTCCAGAGGGATTTCTCGATTCGTGCGGGCTTGCATCTGAAATAGTTGAGTCTTGGGTTCGTTGCTGCATTGGCGGACTCAAACTAGACTCTCCTGTGGTTTGCGATGAATCTTGGGGCAGAAAACGTGATGAGGCAGTTCAGAAGAACAGCTATTTCACTCGATTAGCGAAGCCTGCAATGAGTAGCTTAGCTTCTTCCCTCAATGGGTGGCGAGGTGCCGTGACCCTGTTCGATGGAAGCGGCAACCCTTTGGTTGTCCATGTGCTAACAGGGGATGAGCGCTTTCCTGCGGATTACATGAGAAGCGCCGCCTCCGAGCTAACTCAAGGCACTATCGCCCATGTTCTGGCGTTGCGTGAGGGCAAGCCGTTTGTGCTGGAGGGAGAAGAGCATTATCTTTCCGCCCTTCGTTCTTATTTGAGCGTGGCGGTGCCGGTGCTCGACCGAAGCGGCGAGATGCTTGGCTGTGTTGCAGTGTTGGCTCGGGTTGGCGATGGGGAGTCGAGCCTCAAAGATTGCGTCCTCGGGCTGCTGAAGTGCGCTGCGCTGTCGATAACGGAGAAAATTTCAACCGATATCTTAGAGAGAGAAGTGCGGGTTCTTGACTCCGTTTTGACGAGTATGATGTCCTCCGCGGAAGCCGGAGTCTTTGTCGTTGACAGCAAGGGCAACGTTCTTCGGGCGAACAGGGCTGCGGCTAGCTTGCTTGAGGCGACCGGAAGCACGCATCCTGCAAGGCTGCACGACCTCATAAGCGAGGAGTTTCTGCCGAAGGTAGGCAACGCGCTATCTGCTTCGGATAGGACCACCGATCTCGAGATCACGCTGCGAGGCGACTCTTATCAAAGCAGGTACGCGTACAAAATGAGTGCCTATCCCATCTTTCTTAAAGGCGGAAGCGTGCACCAGGGCAGCGTGGTTTATCTGAATCGGCTCGAGAATCCCGCTTCGGCTTTAGGCTCTGGGTTTTTCGCGAAGGACACCATATCTTTCGAAAGCACAATTGGACAGAGCCCCTCTTTTGCGAAAGCGATTCATAAGGCAAAAGCGTTTGCTCCAACTAATGCCAGCACATTGCTTATTGGCGAGGTCGGAACCGGGAGGGAGCACTTCGCCCGCGCAATCCATAGCGCCTCCGCTAGGCCGTCGAAATCTTTTCAGGTGATAAACTGCGCAGGGCTTTCAAGGGAGCGTTTCGATGAGGAGATCTTCGGCTATAGCAGACCCGATGGGCAGATGCCGGGGATAATCGAGTTAGCCGACAATGGCACGCTATTCCTTTACGAAGTTTCCGATATTCCCCTGGAACTCCAGGGCCGCTTGCTGCAAGTTCTTGATACAAGGCAGGTGACGCGTATCGGAGAAATCAAGCCAAGAGAAGCGGGCTTTAGACTTATTTCTTCCAGCAAGAAAGACCTCCGGGAGCTTGTTGAAGCAGGTACGTTCAGAGAGGATCTCTACTACCGAATATCGTCGGCAACCATCAACATCCCTCCTTTGCGGCAGCGGGTTGACGACATAGTTCCATTGGCCCATCACTTCATCTCATCTTTCTGCCAGCTCAGGGACCTTCCCGTTATTTCTCTTTCCAAGGCGGCGGAGCAGGCGCTCAGGGAGTATGGCTGGCCGGGCAATGTTCGGCAGTTGCGCTCCTGCATAAAACATGCATGCGACCTCTGCAACGGACGAACGATCTATGTTGAGGACTTACCGCAAGAAGTGGTTCCGCAGGAGAGCGAGAAGCCTGTGACCGCTCAGTCCCTTCATGCCTCGTCGTATACCTTGGACGAGATCAAGCGGGATAAAATCATGCGTGCGCTAGAGGATGTCGACTACAACGTCACTAAGGCTGCGAAGAG
>JAFXIM010000164.1 GCA_017533165.1 Eggerthellaceae bacterium | reverse complement strand
GAAGGCTCACGCGCTCCCCTTCCACTTCCAGCAGGACACACTCATCTTCTATGCCAAGCAGAACACCGGTCCAGTTGCTCCTGCCACTTTCGGCGGAAGACATCTTGATGACCGCGGTATCACCAGCGAAGCGCTCGAAATGCTCGACAGTTCGAAGGGGCCTGTCAATGCCGGGCGAAGAGACTTCCAAGGTGTAAGCACCCGGGAACGGATCGATTTCGTCCATGATGTCGTTCACCCAAGCCTGAGTTGAGGCCAGGACGTCGAAGCTCGCGCCTTCGGGAGAATCGACGTACACGCGAATCGTGGGTGACTTTTTTGCACCCGTGATTTCTATGGTGACGATTTCGACACCCTCTTGCTGGGCTCGAGGCTCCAAAGCCTCAAGGAGACTTTTCTCCTTAGCAGTAAGCACGGTTCAACCTCCTTTTCTACTGCTGAAAACCTGCGCCATGCCCTAACAACAAAAGAAAGCGGGACAAGCCCACTTTCTCGAAATTAGCGAAAGTTGTAGTGCCGTAGCGCATACGACAAGTTATTTATACCACAAGTCAACTTCATTTCATAGTGATGATCTGCGCTTATTCACGAAGCATCCATGAGCGGTCAAACGTACTCCACCATTCAATGCGACAAAGCAAATAAGGATGGCCCGCAATAGCGAGCCATCCAAATCAAGAACTATGCGTTCGGCAGACTTATGCTGCAGCAGCGGCATTCTTCTCAGCCTTGCGCTTTTCTGTGGAGTCAACGCAGTTAGCGACGCAGGAGTCACCGGTAACGTTGACGACGGTGCGCATCATGTCGAGGATACGGTCAACGCCAGCAACGAGGGCGATACCCTCAACCGGCAGACCAACGGATTGAAGAACCATGGCGAGCATGATCATGCCAGAACCCGGAACGCCAGCGGTGCCGATGGAGGCAAGGACGGCGGTGAGGACGATGGTAACCTGCTGACCAATGGTGAGGTCGATACCGAAGACGGAGGCGATGAAGATCGCGCAGACGCCCTGGTAGATTGCAGTGCCGTCCATGTTGATGGTTGCGCCAAGGGGAAGAACGAAGGAGGTGATCTCACGGGAGACACCATTCTTCTCGGTGCAGTCCATGTTCAGAGGCAGCGTACCGACGGAAGAAGCGGAGGCGTAGGAGAAGCCCATAACCGGAGCGATGGACTTGAAGAAGCCGAGAACGCTCTTACGCGCGAAGAACTTGATAAGGCCGGAGTAGACAACAGCCATGTGGAGGATCATCGCAACGTAAGCGACAACGATGAGCCACAGAAGCGGGAGCAGCACGTCCGGACCGTTATTGGCAACGACGGGAGTGATGAGGCCAAAAACGCCGAAAGGAGCAACAGCGATGATGTAGTGCATGATCTTGATGCACACGTCGGACATAGAATTCACGAAGTCAGCGACCGGCTTTGCCTTCTTGCCAACGCCGATGATGCCGAAGCCGAAGAACAGAGCGATGACGATGCACTGAAGCATGGTCGCGCTGGCCATGGGCTCGACGAAGTTCGACGGGAAGATGTTGACGATGGTGTCGATGAAGGACGGCGCCTCCTTAGCCTCGTAGGCAAGCTCGCTCGTGGTAAGCACGTAGTTTGCGCCAACGTTCATGACGTTTGCCAAAACGATACCGAGCGTAACGGCAAAAGCAGTAGTTATCAGATAGAAAACGATAGTCTTACCACCGATGCTGCCAACCTTCTTAACATCCTCGAGCGAGATAACGCCAGCGATGATGGAGAAGATGACGAGCGGAACAACGATCATCTTGATGAGGTTCAAGAAGATGGTGCCCAAAGGCTTGATGTAGGTGTCAGCAATCTCGGGCGAGCCCTGCAGGGCAAGACCGCAGATTACGCCGAGGACCAGAGCAAGGAAGATCCAAGTGGTGAGAGAAAGCCTCTTATACCAGGGCTTGGAAGCCTTGTCCTCGTTCTCGGGATTGACCTGAGCAGTAATTTCCTCAGTCATGAGAATCCCCTTCCAAAACGAATTTCAAGGACAAGCCCGCATGATCCTCCCCTGATCATGCGGGCTTGTCTCAAACAGTTAAATTATACGCCTGCACTTACCAACAGCATGGCGAAAATAAACAGCGGTCTTTATTTGTCAGAATTTACAAGTTCAGCGGCCATTTCACGCAGCTTGAACTTCTGGATCTTCATCGACGGAGTCATCGGGAAGTTGTCCACGATGAACACGCGCTTCGGCACCTTGTAGCGCGCGATGCGCGGGATGGCCCACTCGCGAACATCGGCTTCCGTGAGATCTTCGTG
>JAFXIM010000163.1 GCA_017533165.1 Eggerthellaceae bacterium | reverse complement strand
CAGTTGGTGGTCAGCGGGAAATGGTCAGTGGGTTCGTTGAAGCCGATATGGCCGTTGTGACCAAGGCCGAGAAGCTGCAGGTCGAGGCCGCCGGCTTCGGCGATCATTTCCTCGTACTCCGCACATGCCTCTTCAGCATCGGGGTTGAAGCCGTTGGGGACGTGAGTGTTCTCGGGAACCACGTCAACATGATCGAACAGGTTGTCCTGCATGAAATAACGATAGCTCTGATGGTGCTTCGGATCGAGACCGCGGTACTCGTCAAGGTTGAAGGTCATGACGTCCTTGAAGCTGATCTCGCCCGCCTTGTTGTCTTTCACGAGTTCGGCGTACAGGCCTATGGGAGTAGAACCGGTTGCCAGTCCAAGCACGCAGTCCGGCTTTTCCTTGATGTAATCGGCGATGACGTTTGCCGCTTCGCGGCTCATCTCCTCGTAATTGTCGGCGATGATGATCCTCATGCTGTTTCGTCCTTTCTGCGTTTAGCCTAACCAGCAGTGTTCCTATGTCCAGAATTGGTAGTCCTCAACGAGGAACTGATAAGCCCACGGATATACGTCAGAATACCACCCTGTTTCAGGTACGAAGCAAAGCAGAATGCTATATAACAAACTTGTAACTACCAAGGTCAGAATCACTCTCATGATCACGTCGTAGGCCTCGGTCGAATGGTCCATGTTCTCATTCGCGATGAAGATCAAAAGCACCGTTGAGGCAAGGAACATGAAGCTGAAATCCGCATAGTAACGCTGAAGGATGCCCGCCATCTGAGCATCGAATAGGGCCACTATCACGCCGGACGCAAGCAGAACCGCCACCGTTCCCATGACGGTTCGCGTGGATCGAGCCCGGATGCGAAGCTTGAGTATGCGCCCTGAGAAGGGAAGGATCCACAGAAGGGGCAAGCAGGCAAATATACCCCCGAAGGTAACCTCTTTCACGGTTTGGCCCATATAGGTGGTACTGAAGTCAGTAGGCTGCAGGAAGGGGAAGGTACCCGTCACGTTAGGCGGCTGCAGGAAATACGAGAAGAAGGCCGGAGCCAGTCGCCCGAGTTCGAATCCGCGCTTAGTCATGTCGTTGACCGTCAGGTTGTAATTCGCCCCAAAGTCAAAGGGCGACCCGAAACGAGCGTAGTTGTACCACATGATGCCAGCGGCGACTATGAGATAGGGTGCGATAAGGCACAGGAACTCGCGGAAACCCTTCTTCGTAAAGATGCGCTTTTCGGTAATGTAGGGACGCCAGAACAGCGGAAACGCGATGAAGGACAACACGAGCAGCTGAGGCCGACAACCCGCCACCAGGGCCATGCAGAACGAGCCCGCCAAATACCAGGCAACAGGATGCTTTGCCGCACGCCCCACGAGCCAGCAGTACAAACCCCAAACCGAGAAGGCCAAGCCGCACATAATGGGCAGCGAATAGAAGGTCGGGAATTTGAGCAGATACAGAACGCCACTGCAAGTCACAAGAGGAATCTGCAGCATGAGGTACAGACCCAAGCTAACGTTTTTGAAATGATAGCGAGCAAATCGATCGAGCAGGGTTGAGCAGCCTATGATAAAGGCTATGGCCATGAGCAGCACGCCTATAGCCGTTGGGAAGTTTGATCCCGTCAGCAAGTAGAACGGCAGGTAAAAGAGGATTACGGGAACCACGCCAAAATAGACGTAGTAATGACCATCATGATACGCAACGTCAAAGAGATAGGGCTCGCCCGTCTCCTTCTGCAGCTCATCGCGTGCACCCTTGTCATAGGGGTCATCCATATCTTGCAGCCATTGGGGCGGCTCTTCCTCAAGATAGAGCTGCCCGTGCGCCATGGACTTCGCCAGCTCGGCATATTGCTGGGCATTGTCACCGCCAACTTCGAATACGTTGACGATGCCCTCCCCCGTCCAAGCACCAAAGTTATAGCTCGAGGTTGCTACGCCGACCAAGTTCGACCCATAGAAAAGGAAGGTGCAAGCAAGCGCAATCTCTATCACCATGGCGGTAATAACGCCGGCTTTGGATTTGCGCGGGTTCTCGCAGATCTTGATTCGGTAAACCGCCGACTTCGGTCGGAAGGCAAAGCAGAGCAGCAGTACGCCGAAGGCGAGAACAAAGCGCAGGGGCCTAAACTCGAAGGGATAGGGTTCGTTGACGCTGATTCCTTCGAGGTAGATAGGGTATTGCACCTCGTCGCCCGTTATCTCGATTCTCAGATTGCCCACATAGCCCGACGTGGTGAGCTTGATAAGCTCGCTGCGATCCGACATGGTGGAAACATCCACCACGGGAACGCCAACCGTATACTCGGTGGAGTCAAAGTAGTTCTTATGAGCGCTGTCCGTAAACTGGATTTTGATTCCCAGGTTCTGAGCAGGTTGATCGAAATCGAAGTCGATGCAAAGGTTATGCACCTCTATGTTGAGACCCGAGAACTCTATCACGGGATTGACTTCGCTTATCAGGTACTCACCGTCAGCCGTTTGCTGCAAACTCAGTCGATCATTGAGGTTTACCGGCTTATACGACGAGGAAATGAAGAAATTGCAGTTGAAGACCAGCACCTCGAGCAAAAGCGCCATTGTCAAAAGAACAGAGATGGATTTGACGAAATGGACAATCACCGCATGATGGCGATCATCGAAACGCTTGCATGCGTAGCTTATGTTGTGTCGAATGCTTGGCATAAGGTGAATTATACAAAAAAAGGACCCGCACCATGCTTGCACGATGCGGGTCCTCAACGACTCAATGCGTTGTCTTAAAGGCCGAGCGCTTCCTTAACGTCAGCGTAGACAAGCTTCGGATCGCGGTCGCCGTCAATGGTGACCAGAAGCTCACAGCCGCGATAGTAATCAATCAGCGGGCTCGTGGACTTCTCGTACACATCGAGACGGTTGCGAACGGTTGCCTCGTTGTCGTCGTCGCGCTGGTACATTTCGCCGGAGCACTTCGGGCATGCAGCGTCGGCAGCAGTGCCAATATGGCCGCACTCCTTGCACATACGGCGAGAGCAGAGACGATTGACGATAACTTCGAAGTCAACGTCGATCAGCAGTGCGGCACCGAGGGGACGCTCGAGCTCGGCGAGCATGGTGTCGAGTGCGACTGCCTGCGTGGTAGTACGCGGGAAACCATCGAGGATGACACCCTTGGCGGTGTCAGGCTCCTGGAAACGCTCGCGCATGAGGTCAATGATCAGATCATCGGGAACGAGCTCGCCGGCATCCATGTAGCCCTTGGCCTTGACGCCAAGCTCGGTCTGGTTCTTCACAGCGGCGCGAAGGATGTCGCCGGTGGAAATATGGCACAGACCGCAATCCTCGACGAGCAGAGCTGCCTGAGTGCCCTTGCCGGCGCCCGGTGCGCCCAACAATACGATGTTCATAGCACCTGTTCCTTTCAGCTTACTTGAAGAAGCCCTTGTAGTTGTGCTGCTTCAGCTGGGACTCGATCTTGCTCATGGTGTCAAGCGCAACGCTGATCATGATGAGGATCGAGGTGCCGCCGAAGGCCTGGATGAGCTGATTGCCCGTGAAGTAGAAGATGATGGTCGGGATGACCGCGATGGCGGCGATGAAGATTGCACCGGGAAGGGTGACCCTCTTCATCGTGTCCTTGATGTAGGTCGCGGTGTTCTTGCCAGGACGGATGCCCGGGACGAAGCCGCCGTTCTTCTGGATCTGGTTGGCCGTCTCCTCCGGGTTGAACACCATGGAGGTGTAGAAGTACGCGAAGAACACGATGAGCACGAGCGTCAGGATCCAGTTGAGCCAGCCCGTGGACACCCAGTTCGCGAAGGTGGTGAGCCAGCCGACGTTGAAGATCGCCGCGAGCTGAGCCGGAAGATACAGGATGCAGCTTGCGAAGATGATCGGGATGACGCCAGCAGAGTTCACCTTGAGCGGCAGGAAGGTGGACGTGCCACCCATCATCTGACGGCCCTTGACCTGCTTCGCGTAGTTGATCGGGATGCGGCGCTGCGCGCGCTCCACGTAGATGATCAGCGGGATGCAGACCAGCACGATGGCCACGATGAGCACGGTCAGCGCGATGCCAGCCGCGATGCCCTCGGTCATGTTGATCGAGCTGAAGATGGCGGAAGGCACGCGGGAGACGATGCTCACGAAGATGATGAGCGACATGCCGTTGCCCACGCCGCGCTGGGTGATGAGCTCGCCCATCCACATGATGAGCGCGGTGCCCGCAACCAGCGTGAACACGATGATGACGTTGGTGACCATCTCGGGGACCTCGGAGCTGAAGACCACGCCGTAGGCGTCGGACTTGAACAGCAGCAGGTAGCCGATGGCGTTGATGAGGCCAAGCACCAGCGTAAGGATACGGGTGACCTGGGTGATCTTGCGACGGCCCGTCTCGCCCTCCTTGTTCCAGCGGCCCACGGCGGGGATGACGCCCTGCATGAGCTGCATGATGATGGACGCGGTGATGTAGGGCATGATGCCGAGCGAGAACACCGAGAAGTTGGACAGAGCGCCGCCCGTGAACAGGTCGAGCATCGTCATCGCCACGCCCGTGTTGGCAAAGGCCGTCGCGAACTCGTGGAACGGGATGCCCGGAACCGGCACGTAGGCGCCGAAGCGGTAGATCGCAAGAATCGCGAGCGTAAAGAGGATCTTCTTCCTCAGCTCGGGAATCTTGAACGCGTCAATGATAGAGCTTAGCAAGGCTCTTCGACCTTTCCTCCAGCTGCCTCGATCTTCGCCTTGGCAGAAGCGGACACCTTGTCAACCTTAATGGTGAGGGCCTTGGTGATCTCACCGTCGCCAAGGATCTTCACGAGAGCATCGGCATGCTTGATGATGCCCTTAGCCTTCAGAGACTCGCCATCGACAACCTCGCCAGCCTCGAACTTCTCCTCGAGACGGCTGACGTTAACCGGCAGGTACTCAACACGGTTGATGTTGCGGAAGCCCGGGAGCTTCGGAAGACGACGTGCGAGCGGAGTCTGACCGCCCTCGAAGCCAGCACCCTTACCGCCACCAGCACGGGACTTCTGACCGTTCAGACCACGACCAGCGGTCTTGCCGGTGCCAGAAGCAGCACCGCGGCCAACACGCTTACGGTTCTTGGTAGAACCCTCTGCAGGCTTAAGATCTTTGATTTCCATTGTTTTAATTCACCTAGCTTTCGCTACTTCGAAACGACTCTTGCGTTTCGCGCTGACAGCTCGCCGTCAGCAAACTTCCATTTACTACGCCAACGGCGTGCTGTTTCCAGCACGCCGAAATAGCATTAATTTGTGTCGAATGACTTAGATCTCTTCGACGGTGATGAGGTGCTTGACCTTGAAGATCATGCCGCGAACGGACTCGTTGTCAACCTGATCAACGGTACGGCCGATCTTGCCGAGACCCAGCGCACGCAGGGTGGCACCCTGGTCGGCCTTGAAGCCGGTAGCGCTCTTAACCTGGGTAAGGCGAAGCGTCTTCTTTGCGTCTGCCATTGCTGTTACTCCTTCCAACCGAAGACCTCGGCGACGGAGATGTCGCGGCGATCAGCGACCTGCTGGGGGGTCTCCATGTTCTTGAGGCCCTCAGCGGCTGCCTTGACGATGTTCATGGCGTTGCTGGTGCCAAGAGACTTGGTGATAACGTTCTGGATGCCAGCAAGCTCCATGATGGCGCGGACCGGGCCACCAGCCATAACGCCGGTACCGGGAACAGCCGGCTTGATGAGAACGCGGCCTGCGCCGTACTCACCGAGGATCTCGTGCGGAACCGTCTTCTCAGCGGTCATAGCAACGGAGAACATGTTCTTCTTTGCAGCCTCGACGCCCTTCTTGATAGCGTTCGGGACTTCCTGGGACTTGCCCATGCCAACGCCCACGCGGCCGTTGCCGTCGCCAACGACGACAAGTGCGGTGAGCTGCATACGACGACCGCCCTTGACGGTCTTGGAAACGCGGTTGATGTAAACGACGCGCTCCTGAAGCTCGGGTACTCCGGCTTCCTGCTGCTGCTGTCTACGAGCCATGTGCTTTCATACCCCTTTCTTAGAACTTCAGGCCAGCTTCACGGGCGCCTTCGGCGAGAGCCTTGACGCGACCATGATACAGGTGACCGCCACGGTCGAAGACGACCTCGGTAACGCCCTTCTCCTGGGCGAGCTTGCCGATGATGCCGCCGAGAACGGAAGCACCCTCAACGGTTGCACCGCTCACGCCAGTGGCCTTGAAGTCCGGGCCAAGGGTGGATGCACCGCAGATGGTCTTGCCAGCGACGTCGTCGATGACCTGAACGTACATGTTGGAATTGCTGCGCGTAACGCACAGACGCGGACGGGCCGGGGTGCCGGAGATCTTGCCGCGGACGCGACGATGACGGCGAGCCAGACCAGCCTGCTTTTTCTGAAGCTTGTTCATTGAATAAATCACTTCTCAGACTCTAGAAGACTTAGTCTTTGCCAGCCTTGCCGGCCTTACGACGTACATGCTCGCCCTCGTAGCGAATGCCCTTGCCCTTGTAGGGCTCCGGCTTACGCCACTTGCGGATGTCTGCCGCAACCTGGCCGACCTGCTCTTTGCTCGGACCGGAAACGATGATCTCGGTCTGAGTGGGAACCTCAAAAGTGATGCCCTCGGGGCAAACGACGTACACCGGGTGGGAGTAGCCGAGGGACATCTCGATGTCCTTGCCCTTCATGACGGCGCGGTAGCCAACGCCGACCATCTGGAGCTTCTTGGAATAACCCTTGGAGACGCCCTCGACCATGTTGGCGATCAGGGTGCGGGTCAGGCCGTGGAAGCTCTTGGACTCGCGGGTGTCGTCCGGACGGGTGACGATGATCTCAGCACCCTCCTGGGTGATGGTCATGCAGGGCTGGAAGGTGCGAGTGAGCTCGCCCTTGGGGCCCTTGGTGGTGACGGTGGTGCCGTCAATGATGACTTCGACGCCAGCAGGAACGGCGATGGGCATCTTACCAATACGAGACATATTGAATCCCTCCCTTTCCTACCAGATATAAGCGATAACCTCGCCGCCGACGCCCTTCTTGCGGGCGTCACGGTCGGTCATAACGCCGTGGCTCGTCGAAATGATTGCAGTACCGAGGCCACCGAGAACGCGGGGCAGCTCGTCCTTGCCAGCGTAGATACGCAGACCGGGCTTGGAGATGCGCTTGATGCCGCGAATGGTCTTGGCCTTCTTGGGACCGTACTTGAGGGTGATCTCAAGCGTGGCACGAGGCTCGCCGTCGATGACGTCATAGCGCTGGACATAGCCTTCCTGCTCCATGATGCGAACGATCTCGACGAGTTTCTTGCTCGACGGCATGGAAACCGTCGGCTTGCCTGCAGACTGTGCGTTACGCACGCGCGTAAGCATATCTGCAATGGGGTCGGTCATTGTCATTTTTGTTTTCTCCTTTGATCCGTGATGAGCCGATCGTCCGGTTCGTCAGCGCCCTTAGCGCTTCCGCCTATTACGCCGGCACACCCTGAAGCGTTACAGTCTTACCAGGAAGCCTTGGTAACGCCGGGCAGCTCGCCTTTGTTGGCCAGTTCGCGCACGCAAACGCGGCAGAGGCCGAACTTGCGGTAGTAAGCACGAGGACGTCCGCAACGCGTGCAGCGGTTGTGCTGACGCGTGGAGAACTTCGGCTCACGCTTGGCCTTGGCGATCATCGATTTCTTAGCCATGCATTTCCTTCTTTCTATTATCTAGACCCGCTCCTTTTTGCGAGTCCAAATACCGAGGTTACGCAAACAAGCCGCCCCTTCGAGAAAGGGCGGCTGTGCTTGTTTTACTTGCTCTTGAACGGGAAGCCGAGAGCGGAGAGCAGCGCGAAAGCGCTGTCGTTGTCTTCAGCGGTGGTGACGAAAGTGATGTCCATACCACGGGTACGGTCAACCTTGTCGTAGTCGATCTCCGGGAAGATCAGCTGCTCGGTAATGCCGAGAGAGTAGTTGCCACGGCCGTCGAAGCTGTTGGGGTTGATGCCACGGAAGTCACGAACGCGGGGAAGAGCAACTGCCAGCAGGCGGTCCAAAAACTCCCACATACGATCGCCACGAAGAGTGACCTTGCAGCCAATAGCCATGCCCTCGCGGATCTTGAAGCCTGCGATGGACTTCTTTGCGCGGGTGATGCAGGGCTGCTGACCGGTGATGATGCGCATGTCGTTCATAGCGGCATCGAGCTGCTTGGAGTCGCCAGCGGCGGCGCCAACGCCCATGTTCACAACGATCTTCTCAAGACGCGGAACCTTGTTAACGTTGTCGAGCTCAAGCTCCTTGAAGAGCTTCGGTGCGAGCTCCTTGTTGTACTTTTCCTTCAAGCGAGGAGTAGTCATGTTCGGTATTACCTCTCATCCGATGAATTAAACGCAGGATTGCTGACCCTGCGTCCCCAATTCTGGGGCCATATGTGCTTTGCGCACCCAAAGAGGAGACATTACCAGATGCCTCCTCCTCAGTCAATATTTATGCGGTTTACCAGAAGAGTTTTAGAACTCGTGCTGGCACTTCTTGCAAACGCGAACCTTCTTGCCCTCGGCGTTAACCTTCTTGCTAACGCGAGTTGCTTCCTTGCAGCTCGGGCAAACGAGCATGACGTTGGAAACGTGGATCGGAGCCTCGAGCTTGGACAGACCGCCCTGCGGGTTTGCCTGGGTGGGGCGCATGGCCTTCGTGATCATGTTCACACCCTCGACGACAACGCGCTGCTTCTCGGGAAGAGAGCGCTTGATCTCGCCCTGCTTGCCCTTGTCCTTGCCGGAGAGAACCTTAACGGTATCGCCCTTCTTGACGTGCATCTTCATGTAAGCCACCTCCCTTACAGCGTTTCCGGTGCCAGAGACACGATCTTCATGTACTTCTTATCGCGGAGCTCACGAGCAACAGGGCCAAAGATACGGGTGCCCTTCGGAGCGCCGTCGTTGTTGATCAGAACAGCGGCGTTCTGGTCGAACTTGATGTAGGAGCCGTCGGGACGACGAACTTCCTTCTTGACGCGCACGACTACGCAGCGGACAACTTCGCCCTTCTTGACGTTGCCATTGGGCGCTGCTTCCTTGACGCTGCAGATGATCACGTCGCCGAGGCCCGCATAGCGGCGCTTAGAGCCACCGAGGACCTTGATGCACTGCACCTTGCGAGCGCCGGAGTTGTCGGCCACTGCGAGCATGGTTTGCATCTGAATCATTGCTGTAACCTAACTTTCCTTAAAAGATAGCTTGCATGCAAAGCACACTTACTATTTGGCCTTCTCTACGATCTCGACGAGACGCCAACGCTTCATCTTAGACAGCGGACGGGTCTCCATGATCTTCACGGTGTCGCCCAGGCCGCACTCGTTGTTCTCATCATGCGCATGGAACTTCTTGGTGCTG
>JAFXIM010000162.1 GCA_017533165.1 Eggerthellaceae bacterium | reverse complement strand
GCTCGTCGTAGATGGCGAGCTTCGGATCGCGCGCGAGAATGGTGGCAATCTCGATGCGCTTAACTTCGCCACCCGAAAGGCTTTTATCCACTTCACGGGTGAGGTAGCTTGCGGAGCAAAGACCCACCTTGGACAGGTATTCGTTGCAGGCAAGCATGGGAAGCTTCTTTCCTGCAGCGATGTCAAGCAGCTTCTTAACCTTCATGCCCTTGAAGCGCGCGGGCTGCTGGAAGCCGTATCCAATGCCTAGGCGTGCGCGCTCGGTGATGGGCATATCGGTGATATCCTGGCCGTCGAAGATGATCTGGCCGGAAGTGGGCTTCTCGATGCCCATGATGAGTTTGGCAAGGGTGGACTTACCGCCGCCGTTGGGGCCGGTGATAACGGTGAAGCGGTCGTCGCCAATGGTGAGCGACAGGTTGTCAATGATGCGCTTCTTTTCTCCGCCTTCACCCGATGCCACCTCGAAAACAAGGTTCTTAAGCTCCAGCATGGTGAATGCTCCGATTCTCTAACGTGCAACGCGATTCGATCCTTGCGAACCAGCTCGTCTTGTGTTCTGAAACGCGTTACAACTCCTCATGTATCGATATCATTGTATAACTAAAATGCCTTATCGCATTGGCAAACTGGGATTGCGTAAGCGACTTTCCGTAAATGGTACTAAAAAGATGACATATAGTGAATAACACGAGAACATTAGCACCCCGTCGGAAAAGGCGGGGTGCTAATGTTCTGGGCTCGATTCCGCGACAAATCGGAGCATTTCGCGGGCTTGCGTCGGTGGACGCGCGATTGATGTTGTGATCGAGCTGATTATGCGTTCAAAAGATCGATGATGGTGAATTCCGTTTCCGACGCTTCGATGATTTCGCGGTTGCCAAAGGTGCAGCGCGGTGCAGCCTGAGCTATTGCGCATACGGTATCTCCGAGTTCCCGCAGGTCCTGCGATGTGGTGGCTTCCACCTCGTCGCGAATGCGCATACGATCCTCGGGCGTATAGCCGGCTAGGAGCTGCCCGTCTTGGCGACGTATCAGCTCGCGGGTCTTGACCGGTGCGTCGAAGCTTGCGGTGGTGCTCACCACGTATCCGCACATTTCAGACTCGCTCGGTTCGAAGGAGCGCAGCCACGCACCTGCTTGCATGAAGCGCTCGATGGTCTCGTCGACATGGGGGTCACGGAAGGAGTAGAAGCGCGTGTTGCCCTGCCTGGTGGTTTGGAATCCGCAACCGTAGGCGCCGCCCTTCACGCGCACCTCGTTCCACAGGTAATCGTAGGACAGCGCGCGCGATGCAACGAGCCAGCTTCCCGTGTAGTCACCCTCGCCAATGAGCCTGCGGTCAAAGCCGATGGCGGTGTAGGTGATGTCCGTGGGTACGACAAAGGCCTCGTTTTTCACAACGGTCGGGGGGATGATCAAGCGGTTTTCTGCTTCGCGTGTGGCGAAGGTAAGCGCATCGGCCGCCCAGAAACGAGAGAGGGCTTCATCGGATCCCGACCAGCTGAGCATGCAGTTGTCATCAGTGAAGATGAGCCTTGAGAGCTCGTTGAGCTTGTTCGTCACCTCATCCGCACGCGTATCCCATTCGGCGATGAGCTTCTTGAGGAACAGGTAGAAGTCAACGCCTCCGACCTGTTCGCGCAAGAGGGCGGCGGGCAGGTAGTAAGAGGAAACTCGCCCCATGGCAGCGCCGTTGCCCGCGTTGGCGAAGCTTTGCTCCATGGCCACCTTCTTCTGCATGAGGACGTCGAAGATCTTATCTTGGCAGCCAAACATCGTCTCAGTGAATATCTCGCGCGTAAACTTGGCGAGGTACTCCACCTTGTCTTCGAGGGCGGAGGTGCTGATCACCAGTTTCGGATGCGCGAGAGATCGCTCTGCTGCTGCTTCGTGAACCTCGACGAAAACCGAGAAGTTGCCGAGTTTGCTCTGTATGAGGGTGTCAAGCTTTGCGGCGGAATAACGTGTAGTGTCGAGCTTGCCGAGCACCATGGCCAAGATAGTCACGTAGGGCAGATCCTCGAAACGCACGCGCTCAAGATCGAAGTAGCGGTAGGCATAGCTGATGCCGTGCTTTTGCGCGTTGTGGCGCAGCAGGGGCAGGGGGTGTCCCTGCTCGAGAGCGTAGGCGGGCTCCGCTGGGGCATCCCCAATGTCGGAGATGGCCAACTGGGGAAGCTTGGCGAGATCTTCCGGGGAGTCAGGGCGCTCTTGGGCTTCGCGCAGGGTTTCGACCTCGCCCGCGATAGCGGCAAAATCTTCGTCGCTCATGTTTGCCGCAAGCTTGGCGAGACGCTCGGAGAGCGCCGCGTCCTCGTCCTCTGCGGTGGGAACCAACTCGACTTCGGCCATGTGATCGTTGTTGAGGAAGAGCTCTCGAATGAGCTGCTCGAAATACCCCTCTTCAAGCTCCTTGCGCAGCTCGGCAAAGGCATCATCATAGCGAAGGTAAGCGCAGGCGAGGTCGTCACCGTAAAGCCATCCGGACATGCTCGCCATGGCCAACATGACGCCGTCGGCGTAACCGAAGTTCCTCTCGCGCATGACGAACTCGGCATGGGACAGCGCCGCCTCAACCAACTCATGGTCAAGGCCGCCTTCGGCTAGGTGAAGCGCCTGCTCCGTGACGATTTGGCGCAGCTGCGAAGCGCATCCCTTCTCCAAACCGCGAAGCTGCACCACGGCAAAGGGCTGCACCACGGCATCCGCAATGAAGGCCGATGCGTCTGCGGCGATGCCCGCATCAAGAAGGGCGCGCTTCATGGGCGCTTCGTTGGATCCCATGATGGCGTCGAGCAGGATGTCGGCTGCAATCAGGCGCTTGCGCTCGCGCGCGTGGCCGATGACAAAGCCGACGGCGCATGCGGCGTTTTCCTCGGCGGTCGGCATGGTCTTCTTTACGTTGAGGGCACGTACGGGCTTTTGCTCGTCGAGCGGATTGATGGACAGCGGTCCGCGATCAATGGCGGCAAGCGGGCTTAAGTAGCGCTCGTTGAGGAAGGCGAGGAAGGTGTCGAGGTCCAAGTTGCCGTAGAGCGTGATGTAGCTGTTGTCGGGACGGTAGTGACGAGCGTGCGTATCAAGGTAACCTTCATAGGTCAGGTCGACGATCGCCTTGGGGATGCCACCCGATTCGAAGCGATAGCAGGTGTCGGGGAAGAGTGCGGCTGACAGAGCGTCGTAGAGCACTGACTCGGGATCCGAAAGCGCACCCTTCATCTCGTTGAACACGACGCCGTTGTATACGAGAGAGGGCTTGTCGTCCTGTTTTGCGTTATCGCCCTCGGCAAGTTCGTAGTGCCAACCTTCCTGTTCGAAGATCGTTCGTTTTTGGTAGATGGCGGGACTGAACACGGCGTCAAGGTAAACATCGGCGAGGTTCAAGAGGTCCTGCTCGTTGGTGCTAGCCACCGGGTACATGGTTTTATCCGGAAAGGTCATGGCATTCAAGAAGGTCTGCATCGAACTCTTGAGCAAGTTGACGAAGGGCTCTTTGACGGGGAACTTCTCCGACCCGCATAGCACGGAGTGCTCGAGGATGTGGAATACGCCGGTGTCGTCATCGGCGGGGGTTTTGAAGCTGATGGAGAAAGCCTTGTTCGGGTCTTCGTTTTTGAGGTACAGAAGCCTTGCCTTGCTGGCCTCGTGCTTCAGGATGAAGGCGTCGCCTTCGATTTCGGGGATGCTCTCAAAGCCCTGCAGCTCAAAACCGTGGGTCTTGGCAATCTTGGCGATGTCCTCATGGGCAGCGGAGTTTTCTGCGTACGAGTTCGTGTTCATTCTGATGCCCTTCTCGGTGCTTTGCGTATCGCTTGCATTGTACCTGTTTGCTGCTTGACGGGAGCGGCGGGGCTTCACGTCGTCAAGGTTTTGCTTACCGTCGCCGAACAAGAGAAAAGCTTACGCCTGCGCTCGTCTCCTTGAAGGTCTCGAAGATCTTGATGAGATGTTTTCGCAGTAATAAAAGCCTAAACGTGATTTAAGTATCCTGACTTTGAATGTGTTGCGGGTTTTGTTTCTGCTAAATCAAGTTATTTGACCCTAGATAGGGCATTTTTCGCACTTCTTCAGAACTGTTCCAAAAATGGTCGAAAAAGTTACTTACCAAGATGAGTTAAAACGCGGACTCGAGACCATTCAAAACGATCAGACGCTCGAGCCTTCGGCAAAGAGAACCTGTCCGCAACCAGTCGAACTAAAAGATCACAAGCGTGCGGCGGTTTGATTTGATCAACAAAAGTCTCATTGCGTACGCAACGAAAGGCCACCATATGACTGCGCATCGGTGGCCTTTCGCACTATCTGCTTCGTCTGTTTAGCTCCGCGTTTTGCCCAAGCAGAGCCCGGCTCTGCTTATTCCTTCCTAAGCAAGCCCTTCTTGCGCATAGTGAAGAAGAACACGTTAAAGCTCAGGAGTACCGACAAGGCGCCGCTGAGAAGCCCGCTTATGCCGTTTCCCATGGCGTGAGCCATCACGGAATCGGGCATGCCGGTAAGGAAGTAGTTAACGCAAAAGCTCAAAATGAAGCTGCCAATTCCGCTGATAACCATGGAAACGGCAATCTCTTTCTTAGTATTAACCGCAGATACGGCCAGTTTTTCTTCTGACATCATTGCCCCGCTCTTTAAGATGGTTGACAATAAACCTGTGTTTTCGCGGTGCGAAAATCGTGCGAAGGGGCGCAGGGGGAATCTGCGTCCCTTCTGCTTTTCGTACCGAGAGAAAGAGCCTGACAAAGACAACAGCCTGGAGAGAAGTCGAGGATTGCATTGCTGGAAGCCGACTTGCTCATGTCTCCCGCAGGTCAACGCCATCGAAACGGCGCTGCGCAAGGGCTCACCCTATTCGCTTGAACCCTCCTGCAAGGGCTCTTCCGGCGTATGGTGGATGCACGTCTTGCCGGGGAACATGTAGTGGGGCTTGACCTTCCCCCTCCCACATGGATTCATGCACTTCTGGTCAATTTGAAGGCAATGGATGGGAGTCGGCTTCTTGACCTCGGGGAGGGGCGCTTGGCATTTTTCGCAGACGGTGTCCTTCGGGTCGGCGCTGTTGAGCCAACCGCAGGCTTCGCATACGCGCATCGGCGGCTTGGGGGGCCTGCACTTGCCGCACTGCGGGTGGCAGGGGTGAAAGCCGTTCATTGACGCCCCTCTCCTCGTCTATTCAGAAGCTATTTCTTCTTTTCCTCGTCAGACAGCTCGTAGTCGGTGATCTTGAAGACAGCACCCGACGCCCAAGCGGCAAGGCGGTTACCGCCCTGATTGCGGCGAAGCTCGGCCTCCTTGGCCCTGATCTCCTCTTCGCTTTCGGTGCTAAAGACAAGCTGCCACTCGCTGCCCATTTCCTTCTTCCATGCGTACCACATAACGGGTCTCCTTGTCGGCTCGAATGTTAAGGCACCGCCGATCCCGATCCACCAAGATCGGCGGTGCTCGATTGAATTACCTTACGGCAGGAAGATGACGGCCTTCTCGCCGATCTCCTCCATCTTCTCGGCCATCTCAGCCGGGGTGCCATAGTACATGACCTTGCCCTGGCAGGTCTGGACGCATGCCGGCATGAGGCCTTCGGCAACGCGCTGCTCGCAGCCGTTGCAATAGGACGTCGGCAGGGGAAGGTAGGTCCACTGCCAGTCGCCTTCCTTAGTCTGGCGCGGGCCATCCTCGAGGATCTTGATTCCCCACTCGCCTACGCCGAGACCAAGCTCGTTGCGGCACGCCAGCTCGCAGCTATGGCAGCCGGAGCACCAGCCGTAATCGATAAGAAGAGCGATCTTTCCCATGATTTCCTCCTCTATTCCTCAACCTTGTAGACCTTGCAGATCATGGTCTTGAAGCAGTCGCCGAAGCCGAGCTTGCCGTTGACGCCGTGCGGCATGGCGACGTTGATGTTGGACTCCCAGTTGCCGTACAGGTACGGTGCCTCGGGCTCGCGCTCGGGGAACCACCAGCCGTGCATTGCATGGGCAACGCGCGGATTGATGATCGGGGTGACGGTGAGCTTCTGCTTCGCCTTGCCAAACGGAGTCTCGATCCAGCACCAGTCGCCTTCCTTGAGGCCAAGTTCGGCGGCTTTGTCGGGATGGAGCTCGAACAGCGGCTCGGGGCAGAGCTCACGCAGGGACGGCTGCTGCCTGTTCTCGGAATGGAAGGATGCCCACGTGCGGGCGCCGGTGGTGAGGACCAGCGGGAACTCCTCGGCCAGCTCGGGCGTGGAGTAGGGGCTGTACGGCGGCTCCTGGAAGTACGGCAGAGG
>JAFXIM010000161.1 GCA_017533165.1 Eggerthellaceae bacterium | reverse complement strand
TGAAGTCGGCGAGCACGCGGTTTTCGTTGCTTGCGCACATGAGCGTTTCGATGGGCGTGCCGATCTTCTTGGCATACCACGCGGCAAGGATGTTGCCGAAGTTGCCCGTGGGCACGCAAACGTCCAGCTCGGCGCCGGCTTCAAGCTTGCCTGCGGCAACCAGCTCGGCATATGCGGAGATGTAGTAGACGATCTGGGGAAGCAGGCGGCCCCAGTTAATGGAGTTGGCGCTCGAGAGGGAGACCTTCTCTTCGTCCATTAGACGCTTTGCAAACTCAGCATCGGAGAATACGCGCTTCACGCCGGTCTGGCAGTCGTCGAAGTTGCCGCGAACGCCCCACACCTGCACGTTTGCGCCGGTGGTGGTGACCATCTGCTTGCGCTGGATGTCGCTTACGCCGCCATCGGGGAACAGGACGCCAATGCGCACGCCTTCTGCATCCTTGAAGCCCTCAAGCGCTGCCTTGCCGGTGTCACCCGAGGTGGCAACCATGATGAGGAACTCGTGATCGATGACGCCGCGTTCACGCAGGGCGGCTGCGCTGGCGCTGAAGAACTGCGGCAGGCACTGAAGCGCCATATCCTTGAAGGCGCTTGTGGGGCCATGCCAAAGTTCGAGGACGTGGGTGTTCTCGTCGAGCGAGGTGATGGGGCAGATGGCCTCGTCGTCGAAGTTAGCGCCGTAGGAGCGCTCCATCAATCGATCGATCTCCCCATCGGAAAGGTCGATGTTGAAAGCCTTGTAGATGCTTGCAGCGCGCTGCGCGTAAGGAAGTTTGGCAAGCGCCACGATTTCGTCAACACTCAAGGAGGGAAGCTCCTGCGGCACGTACAGGCCGCCACCCTGGGCCAGCCCGTTGATGACGGCTTCGGTAAAGGCCGCCGGCTCGGTGCAGCAGCCGCGCGTGTCAATGTAGAGGTTGGCGCCAAAGTCTTCGGCGCGGTTGAGCAATTGCGTCATGATTTCTTCCTTACTTTCCAGCTGAATTAGATCAGTATAGCGGTTCGTCCCGTTAAGGGATTGTTTCGCCGCTTGCATGCGCCTCAAAAAAGGATAAAAGCGGGGAGGGCAAGCGCACATCGCAGCGTGACGCGACGGTCGCGACGGACCTGTGACCGTCTGCGCCAGCGCCTGCGACCCAGCCCACCTCGGACCGCGCCAACCTGCGCCCCAGCCCGCCTCGGACCGAGCCCGCCCGCGTCCGTGCCATACTTTCTTGACAAAAGTTAACTTAGGTGTATTCTATGGAACGTTAAACATAGCTAACTTTTACTGTGCACAAGCAAGAAGGACTGCATGAACCTCACAAAGGCAAAGCCTGGCGTAGAGTACATCATCAAGGACATCGTCACTGATGACCCCGAACTCGATGCCTTCCTGTTTTCTTTGGGGTGTTATGCGGGGGAGCCCATCACGGTGGTCTCCAAGCTGTTCGGTGGGTGCGTTGTTGCGGTCAAGGACGGTCGCTACAGCCTCGACAAGCAGCTGGCCTCGGCCATTGCCATCTAGTTAAAGGATATATGGCGGTTGCGCCATATATTTTTCAACTGAGGTTAACGGCGGTTAACTTTTAGACACGCAAAGTCAGGGGAAAGATGAGAGTGTCTGAAGTTGATCGGGTGAAAAAGCCTAAAATGCAGTGCCGAAAAAGCGCGGCGTCCCGGGAAAACGCGGCGTGGTGGCAAGGGCAGTAAAGCCGGTAAAAGCTAACGCTCGCGCAAACGAGGCAGCAGCCTCGCGAAGCGCGCTAGGCAACCCCGCATAGACGGGCCGCATGCTGCAAACGGAGAGAACCGATGAGAATTGCTTTAGCGGGCAATCCCAACAGCGGCAAGACTACGCTCTACAACGCCCTCACGGGCAAAAACGAGCACGTTGGCAACTGGGCTGGCGTCACCGTTGACAAGAAGGAGGCCCCCATCAAGAAGAGCCTCGCTGGTGACGAGGCTCTGATCGCCGTTGACCTTCCGGGCGCATACTCCATGTCGCCTTTCACCTCTGAGGAAAGCATTACCAGTGCTTACGTCAAAAACGAAAAGCCCGACGTAATCATCAACATCGTCGATGGAACCAAT
>JAFXIM010000160.1 GCA_017533165.1 Eggerthellaceae bacterium | reverse complement strand
GAGCAGGAATCGGAAGTTCATCCTACTGAATTCAACGAGAGTGGAGGGAAAGGGCTGATCTCCTCCAAAGATCTTGGTTTGCGTAATGGCGGGCGGTCGAGCCATCAACATGCAGAGAACTCCGCCAATGTAGTAATCGATAAAGACCTCGGCATCAGGTGAGATTTCGCCAGTTTCGGGCTTGAGCAAATACCGCCAGGTGTCGAGTGCGACCTCTCGGATCTTTCCATAAGCAGTGCCGAAGCCCACTCGATCAACGGTGAGAACCAG
This sequence comes from Eggerthellaceae bacterium, assembly GCA_017533165.1. The sequence continues at coordinate 3,634 of JAFXIM010000160.1, read as the reverse complement.
GCGTTTGACAAGCAGGGGATCAAGATCGTCAAAGATGTTGTAGGTGTCGTCCGTCCCCATCTTGAAGAGCGCTTCGCTTACCAGATGTGTTCCTAGGACCTCGGTAGACAGAAGCGACTCAACGAGGTCTTCGAGGCTTTGGAAGTGATAGTAGAAGGTCCCGCGGTTGCATTGCGCCTCGGTTACGATCATGCCGACGGTGATCTCCCTGATCTCGTTTTCCTCAAGCAGCTTCCAGAACGCCTCGCTGATGCGCTGCTTGGCGCCCGCCTGCTCGGATTCTTTTCGTGGTCTTCCCATCAGGTTCTCCTTAAGCCGAAGTGCAGGTCTTGCCCGAGCCTGCTCGTTCGCATGCAATGTCCGTGTTTTTCAGGGTTTCCGCAATTGCCCCAACGGCATCGTCAAGATGCTCTCCCACATGAGCGCGTGCGTTCATGATGAGCATTTGCAGTCGGTTTTCGACATTGGCGAAGCTGACGTCAGGGTCGTAGTCAAGCGGAAGGATTTGCGCGTCGGGGTAGCGCGACTTGAGGTCCTTCACGATGCCCCTGCCCACAACGTGGTTGGGAAGGCACCCGAAAGGCTGCAGTATGACGAAGGCTCGACAGCCTCGCTTTGCGTGGTGCAAGATTTCTCCGGGGATGAGCACGCCTTCGCCGGCATCGAAGGTGTGATGGACGATGTCGTCGGACGCTTTGACGAGATCCTGCATGCGACATGCGGGTTCGTATAGCGGATGCTCTATTGCGATACGATCGCAGTTGGTGTGCGCGAGGTCGAAGAACTTGTCGTCAATGGCGTAAGTGGCCTTGTATGGAAGAGGCTTGTGAATGCCGTATTCCTTGTTTTGCGCGTTGCGATAGAAGTACGTTTTTCGGATGACGTCGGTCATGCGTGCCTCGATGATCTCGAAGCCGTTTCTTTCGAGGTAGTCTTCGATGTCGTGGTTGGCGCCAGGGTGGAAGTTGAGAAGATACTCGCCCACGATGAGGACGGTTGGCCGAGGTTTGCTGCGGTCGTAGGCGATGTCCTTCATGATGGTGATGGACTTCTTAAAGGCACGCGTCATGCCCTGGATGCCGCCTGACTCAATGCCGGAGATGAGCTTGTCCATGGCTGCTTCGAAGGCCGCGTTTGCGGCACCGACCACCTTCTCGTAGGGCCTGATCTTGCGCAGGAGCTCTTCAAGTACATCGATCATGGGAAGCGCGAAGGCGATGCGCATCGCCGAGAGCAGGCTCATCTTAAAACCGGGGTGTACGTCGTGCTCGTCTACGTCATCGTTGGTGATGATGGGAACTTTGGCGAAACCCGCATCGTCGAGGGCTTTGCGCAGCAGGGCGGTATAGTGGGTCAGTCGACAGTCGCCAACGTATTTGGCCATGCCGATGGCCGTGTTGTCGAGATCGTACTTTCCGCTGAACAGAGCCTCAAGGGCCTCGCCGATGACGATTTGGGCCGGGAAGCAGATGTCATTGTGCACGTACTTCTTGCCGAGGCGAATGGCCTCTTCGCGGCCTATGGGTAAAGGCTCGGCGTTTATTCCCTGCTTAGAAAAGACGGCGGCCATCATGCGCGAGAAGGCATGCGAGGTGTTGGGGATGAGCACGGTCCTCGTAGCGGCATCCTTCTTCTCGAACTTGACGGGGTAGGGATCCGCCAGTGCGTGAGGCTCTGTTTTCCGGCCTAGGCGTCGCTTTGTTGCTATGGTTTCGACGAAAGATCGTACGCGAATGCGCAGCGGGCCTTCGATGGAGCTTTCGTCAACCTTGAGGATGAGGGGCGTGCTGTTGCTGATGTCGTGCATGAGCCTCACGATCTCATCGGACAGATAGGCATCGTGACCACAGCCAAAGCTGACGATCTGAGCGTATTCCAGGTGGGGGTTTTCAGCTGCGAGTACTGCGCCTGATAGCATGCGGGCATGGTAGTTGTTGCCGATGCTCAGCAGGCTCTTGCTGAGGTCGACGTCGGTGAAGCCGGGTACGGCATCGACGGGGATGACGGCAACTCCCTGCTCGGCGAAGATGCGGGGAAGGTCGTGGTTGACCAGGGCGTCGTTTTGGTAGGGGCGCGAAGCCAGCACCACGGCGAATTCATTCGCAGCCTCGGCTTGCTCGATAACACTTGCACCCCGCTCAAGTAGTTGTTGGCGGAAGTTCAGCTGATTTTTGTCGGCCTCGGCAAGGGCGAGGGCTGTGTGCTCCGCAGCGATGCCGAAGGCTTCTTTCATGTACTTCGCCAACTGCTCGTTGCGGTCTTCGTCGGTATACCAATGGAACAAGGGCGTATCGAAGGGGATGCCGAAGCGCTCGTGCGGGTTGTCCGAGCTGCGCATTACCATGGGATAGCCTTTTACCACGGCGCACATTGACTCTGCAGTTAGGGCGGTGGCTTCGGGCTTTACCGTTGTGATGATGGGCATGAAGATGCGGTCAACCTTGCGTTCCGCGAGATCGCGCACATGTCCGTGAACCAGCTTTGCGGGGAAACAGATGGTGTCAGAGGTGACGGAGGAGAGGCCGCTTTCGTACATTTCGCGCGTGCTGGGGTGCGAGAACAGGACTCTGAACCCCAGCGCCTCGAAGAAGGTGCGCCAAAATGGCGCCGTGTCCCAAATGGCGAGGACTCGTGGCATACCGATGGTCGTGGAGTTCTTGGGGAGCACCTGCTTGTGCGGCCACGCATGAAACAGCAGCCTCTCGCGTTCGTTGAACAGGTTCGGTTTCGCCTCCATGCGCTTGCCGGCTGCTTTCACCTTTTCGCGCACATCGGCATCGTGGAGGTCTCCCACCACGTCGCCCTTCGGACAGCGGCCACCTGTGACCCAGGTGCTTCCGTTGGCAAAAGTGATGAGGGTTCGGTTGCAGTGGTTCGCGCAGAAGTTGCATATGAGATTGGTGGTCTGCGTGTAGTCGAAATCGTCGAGGGCATCAAAGCCGATGAAGGAGCTTTTCAGCTGCGGGACGCTTACCTTCTCCGCCATTCTGTCCTTGGCAAGAATCGCAACGCCGATGGCTCCCATGAGGCCGGGGTAGGGCGCGCGGGTTACCTCTTTGCCCACGTATAGCTCGAACGCGCGTAGGACGGCGTCGTTGGCGAAGGTGCCCCCCTGCACTACGATGGCATCTCCAAGCTGATCGAGGTTCCGTGCGCGAATGACCTTGGTGAACACGTTCTCGACGATGGACGAGCACAGGCCCGCCATGATGTCCTCGGGCGTTTTGCCGTTGCGCTGCTCGGTTACGATGCTCGAGTTCATGAACACGGTGCAGCGGCTTCCCAGAACGGCGGGAGACTGGGATGCGAAGGCGGCTTCGGCGATGCCTTCAAGCGGGATGTTCAAGGTGCTTGCAAAGTTTTGGAGGAAGGATCCGCAACCGCTTGAGCAGGCCTCGTTCATAAGGATATCGGTGATGATGCCATCGTCCATCCAGATAGCCTTCATGTCCTGACCGCCGATGTCGAGAACGAAACTCACATCGGGCACAAGCTTTTGTGCTGCATGAGCGTGCGCGACGGTTTCGACGACGTGGTAATCGCAGCCGAAAGCCTGGGCGAACATGAGCTCGCCGTAGCCGGTCGAACCGGCCCCGAGCACCTCAAGATCCACCCCCATGGCGCGGTACTTGTC
>JAFXIM010000159.1 GCA_017533165.1 Eggerthellaceae bacterium | reverse complement strand
TGCCGTCGAACAGGCCGCGGAAGGCCTTGTTGACCGCCTTGGTGACCGGGCCGGGGCCGCCTGCGCGGGTCATGATGCCGTCGATGGAGCGGACGGGGGTGATCTCGGCCGCCGTGCCGGTCATGAAGACCTCGTCGGCGACGTAGAGGTCGGAGCGGACCAGGCTCTCCTCGATGGCCGGGATGTCAAGGTCGTCTGCAATGCAGAGGACGGTGTCACGGGTGATGCCCTCAAGGACGCCGTCGGACAGCGGCGGGGTGGAGAGAACGCCGTTGCGGACGACGAAGAGGTTCTCGCCCGTGCCCTCGCAGACGAAGCCCTGCTCGTTGAGCATGATGGCCTCAGCGTAGCCGTGGTCGAGGGCCTCGAGCTTGGCGAGGATGGAGTTCATGTAGGAAGCGGTGGACTTCATAGCAGGCGGGATGGCGTTGACGGAACGCTGGCGCCAGGAGGAAACGCCCACGTGGACGCCGTTCTCAAGCGCATCGGCGCCGAGGTATGCACCCCAAGGCCAGACGGCGATGATGACGTCGACCGGAGCGCCGGTGGGGTTGACGCCCATGGAGCCATATCCGCGGTAAACGAGCGGACGGATGTAGCAAGCGGGAAGCTCGTTGGCGCGGATGGTTTCGACGGTCGCGTCAGCGAGCTCTTCGGCGGTGTAGGGAATGTCGATGCAAGCGATTTTGCAGCTGCGAACCAGGCGCTCCATGTGCTCCTGGAGGCGGAAGACGAAGCTGCGATCGGAGTCGGGGTCCTTATAGCAGCGGATGCCCTCGAAAACGCCAGAGCCGTAGTGCAGGGAGTGGGAGAGAACGTGGGTGGTGGCCTCATGCCACGGAACCAGTTCGCCGTTTTTCCAAATGTATTTCGCTTCTTCGATGGCCATCGCAAGCCTTCCTTCCCTTGAATTGATCCTTGGGTGCCCGGGCCTTTGCGCGCCCGTTGGCTGCTCTAAGCGCAACGCCCTCGTGCGGGTGTGCGTGTATTGGTGCTGTATTTTACTTCATGTGGGCGTCTATCAGGTGCTTTTCCCCTGAATGGCCCATTTTTTACGTATCTGAAATGGGGTTTCACGATAAACTGACCACTTAGTCTACACGGAAGGTTGCGCTTACCGCTATGAAACCGATGCAAGATATGAACCCTGAAGCGGCGGATTTGCCTGGCTTGGCAAGTCGCGTATTCACCTACGATTCCACCCTGCGCGATGGCGAGCAGTGCGAGGGCATTACGCTTTCGCTTGAGGATAAGCTGCGCATCGTTGAGCGCTTGGACTCCTTTGGCATCGATTATATCGAAGGCGGTTTTCCGGCTTCTAACCCTAAGGACATCGCGTTTTTCCAGCGCGTGAGCGAGATGGACCTGAAAAATGCGCAGATCGCTGCGTTTGGCTCGACCTGTCGCAAGGGCATTGCTGCATCTGAGGATCCTGGCTTGGCTGATCTTGTGGCGAGCGGGGCTCCGGTTATCGCCATCGTCGGCAAGACTTGGGATGAGCAAGTTACGCGCGCTTTGCAGACTACGCTTGAGGAGAACCTGCGAATGATCACCGACTCGGTTGCCTATCTGAAGGCGGCTGGGCGCCGGGTGGTTTTTGATGCCGAACATTTCTTTGACGGTTTCAAGGCCAATCGCGATTACGCTCTTGCATGTGTGCGCGCAGCGCATGAGGCGGGTGCCGACTCCATTGATTTATGTGAGACCAACGGCGGCGCGCTTCCCTTCGAAGTTGAGGAAATCGTTGGCGAAGTTGTGGCCGCCTTCCCCGGTCAGGCCTTTGGCATCCACTGCCACAACGACTCCGGTTGCGCTGTGGCCAACGCGCTTGCTGCCGTGCGTGCGGGCGTGGTGCAGGTTCAGGGCACTATCAACGGCATCGGCGAGCGAGTGGGCAACACTGACTTGCTCACGGTGGTAGCCGATCTCGAGCTCAAGATGGGCAAGGTTTGCGTTGGTCGGGAAAAGCTGCGCGAGCTGACGCGCGTGTCGCACTACGTGGCCGAGATGTGCAACGTATCCGTTTCCTCGCACCATCCGTATTCGGGGGCGTCAGCCTTTGCGCACAAGGGCGGTCTGCATGCGAGCGCCATAGCGCGATTCCGCGAGGCATACGAGCATACGAGCCCCGATGCCGTGGGCAATGACACACGCATGGTGGTGAGCGAACTGGCTGGAAAGGCCTCCCTCGTGCAGAAGGCGGCAAGCATGGGCTTTGATCTTGAGGCCGAGGACGTGGATGTGCAGGGAATCCTTGACGACATCAAGCGCAGAGAGGCTGAGGGCTATTCGTACGAAGTTGCGGATGGTTCGCTTGCGCTGCTGCTGCTTCGTCACCTGGGTCAGTACAAACCGGCGTTTTCCCTGGAGAGCTTCCGCGTCATCGTTGACGACTACGAAGATAAAAGCGCATCCGTTAAGGGCGCGCTGTCCGAGGCAACCATTAAGATTCACGTGGGTGAGGGCCGCTTTGTGGCGGTGGGCGAGGGCGTTGGCCCTGTTGGCGCGCTCGACAGCGCGCTGCGCAAGGCTATTGCCGAGTCATATCCGGCGGTTGCCGGCATGGAGCTTATCGACTACAAAGTTCGACTGCTTGACGAGAGCCAGGGCACTGACGCAATCACGCGCGTAACCATCACCACGGCTGACGCACATGGAAGCTGGGGTACGGTAGGCGTCTCCGAAAACGTGATCGAGGCATCTTGGGAGGCTTTGGTCGATTCCGTCGAGTACGGCTTGCTCCGAATCGTCGATTAGGCGTTACAATGCTCTATGACACAGCAAAGTGCTAAAGCACCCTGCGTTGTTTGAGGAGGGCTTATGAGCAATATCAGGACCAAGGAAGTCGACGATCTGCTGCGCGTGCTCGCTACGCTTGATGACGAAGACGTCATCTTCGCACTCCTCGAAGATATGTTCACCATTCGCGAGATTCGCGAGACCTCGCAGCGGCTTGCCGTTGCTCGGTTGCTCTCGAGCGGCAAGTCTTATGCTGTTATCGAGGAGTCGACAGGTGCTTCCGCAACCACTATCGCGCGAGTTTCTAAATGCTTAAGCTATGGCGCTGGCGGTTACGCCAAGGCCCTCGCTGTGCTCGAGGACGCACCTTCCGAGTAATCCCTGTTTCTTGCCGCCGTTTTCGCGCGGACTATCGCGGCGCCGTTTTGCATGCTGCTGTAGGGCGGACTGCTTCTTGCCTATCAGGCTCGGTCGGCGATCCTTCACAAGAAAAGAAGGCGGCTTGGGGGAGGTGCCGCCTTCTTGCGAGGGGTGGGCGCCTAGGAGGGGGTGCGGCGCCCTATAGGAGAGAGGAGAGAAAGGAGGAAAGGGGAAGTTCCTTCTCTGCTTTCTCAGTATAGGGGCGTCTTCGGTGTGCCAGATCGGCGCGGCAATTTGGTAGAGCTTGCGTAAGGGGGCGTTTGCCGTTTTGTAACTTCGGTCTTTGAGGCCTTGTGTGGAGGGGGCAAGCTGGCGGAGCTGCAAACAGTGCACAATGGTGGCGAAAGGAACGCGAACGACGAAAGGTGAGTGCATGAAAACCATCGGACTCATATCCGATACCCATGGACGTCTCGATGAGCGCGCCTATGCGGCTATGGCGGAATGCGACTACATCTTGCATGCGGGTGATATTGGCGACCCCGGTATCCTCACCCAGTTGGCGGCGCTAGCTCCAGTGACAGCGGTGCTCGGCAACAACGACTTTCCCGAATATGGATCTGCGGTGGATCGTTTTGCTCGGCCATGCATAGAGAGCGTTCGCTTTTTGATGGCCCATTACCCGCAGGATGTGAGGATTTCTTTCGCGGGCAGCGTGGGCGTGGCGCCGGGAGACCCTATTCCGCAGGTGTGCGTCCACGGGCATACCCATGTGCCCAAGCTTGAGTTTGGAAAAGAAGCCCGCCCCGCCGATCTGGTCATGTGTCCCGGTTCGGCTTTCCGCCCGCGCGGCGGTTTTCCTCGTTGCGTGGGGAAGGTGATCGTGCACGAGGGCAGTGTGCTAAGCGCTTGGGTGGAATCGCTTGATGGAGAGGTTTTGCTGAGCTTTGGCGATCAGGTGCCGGAAATCTAACCTGAGTCGCTGCATGCTCGGGCGGGTTTTGGCGCGTGTTGTTTGGCAGAGGCCTATAGGATAAAAAGCGCGCCCAGAAGCTTTCGGGCGTTGAATCCATTGCGCAAAAAGAGATGGCCGCCAGGGGAGAGCGGCCATCTGATCTTAAGCGCTAGAGGGAGCGCATTTTTTACGGCTCGAGCCTAATGGGAGAGGGGCTCGACGGGGAGGTTTCGGTGATCTTAGAACGCCTGGAACTTGTCGAACTTGCAGAAGCAGATCGGGCACTTCTCGAGGCCTTCGCCCTTCTCGATGTAACCGCAGATCGGGCAGAGGTAGAAAGCGTCGTCGTCCTCGGCGTCGATGTTGTTGTAGGCCTGCATGTAGAGCTCAGCGTGAACGGACTCAGCGAGCTTGGCGCGGGAGAAGACCTGAACTGCCTTGGTCTCGCCTTCCTCGGCTGCCTTGATGATGAAGGAGGGGTACATGTCGGAGGTCTCATAGATCTCGCCCATGGCGCCTGCAATGAGGTCAAGGTCGGTCTTGGAGCCCTCGACAACCGGCGGCTCGGGCTTCACGTAGTCGGGGTCCATCTTCTCGATGACGGCGACTTCGAGGCCGATGTGAATCTGCTCAGCAGCGGAGGTGGCGCGGAAGAGGCGGGCGATCTGCTTGAAGCCGTTTGCCTCGGCAGCCTCGGCAGCTGCGGCGTACTTAGCGGAAGCGCCGGTCTCGCCGGAAACGGCAGCCTTAAGGTTCTCGAGGGTGGTGCCGACGGTGGTGGTGCTGTCGGGGACAACGTTGAAGTTGCTTGCGTTCTGGAAGGTGGGGATGGACTCGCGGATCTTCATGGCTGCTCCTTTTTCCTCATGTTTGAAATCTCGTCTTAGTTTTTGCCGGGGCCTGGATTGCCGAAGCTCCGTTCGGTTGAGCTGCCGGGTCCTTGCCTCCGTCCGAATCATTTTCTCTTGAATGATTACGTGATTCATTATATCGATCGGATCGTTTCTGAAGCGTTGCGTGGGAAATGTTATGAAAAAGATAACAATTAATCCATAACTTGGTTTACCCAAATCGCTTGACATGCTTGTGCGAGCATGTTATATGGCACTGAATAAGTAACATATAAGTGTTAAAGCGGAGAAGGTAAGCGCGCCATGCGGGCATGGTGAGGTCGGGACGCGGGCAGGGACGTGGTCGGGGGCGCGCTCCGGCACAGCCCGGCAACGGTCAGAGGCGAGGGCTGTCTGGTGCATAGCGGGTGCAGGCGCGGCCCGGCTGCGCACGTGGATCGTACGTTACGAGGCCGCAAAGAAGGGCGCAAGGCCTTGGCTTTATAATGGGAGAGTTCAAACCTGAAAGATCAAGCGAAAAGGACGTACTCATGGATCGCGACATCGCCTGGAAGAAATACGAAGAATCCGACTTGGTCGAGCTCGAGGAGCTGGCGGCCGGCTACATCGACTTCATTTCCGTCAACAAAACCGAGCGCGAATGCTCGCGTGCGGCCATTGCCGAGGCCGAGGCGTGCGGGTATCGCCCCCTTGCAGATGCGGTTGCCGCGGGGGAGGCCGTCAAGCCCGGTGACAAGCTGTGGGCCCACGTTCACGGCAAGGCCGTGATTTTGGTGCACGTGGGAGAGGCCCCGCTCGAGCAGGGCATGAACATCCTGGGTGCGCATCTTGACTCGCCGCGCCTCGATCTCAAGCAGAACCCGCTTTACGAGAGCAACGGGTTTGCGCTGCTCGACACTCATTACTACGGCGGCATCAAGAACTATCAGTGGGTGGCCCTGCCGCTTGCCCTGCACGGCGTGGTGGCCAAGACCGACGGCACGGTGGTGGAGGTGTGCATCGGCGAAGACGAATCCGATCCGGTGTTCTGCGTGACCGACCTGCTCCCGCACCTCGGCGCTCAGCAGATGGAGAAGAAGGGCTCTAAGGTGGTCGAGGGAGAGGATCTTGACCTGCTCATCGGCAACGCACCCCTTCGCAATTGCGAAGAAAAGGGTTCGGAGGAGAGCCCGAAAGAGGAAGGCTCAGGGGCAGAGGGCGCAGAGGAGGAAGGCTCGGGAGTCGCGCCTGCTAAGGATTCCGTCAAAGCCCACGTGCTCGCCATCTTAAAGAAAAAGTATGGCATTGAAGAGGAGGACTTCCTCTCCGCCGAGCTTGAGGTGGTGCCTGCCGGACGTGCGCGCGAGCTGGGCTTTGACCGCAGCATGGTTATCGGCTACGGCCAGGATGACCGTGTGTGCGCCTATACCTCGCTTGAAGCTCAACTTGCCCTTGCCGCCGAAGGTGAGCCCGTGCCCGCAAAAACGGCGGTGTGCGTGCTGGTCGATAAGGAGGAGATCGGCAGCGTGGGTGCAACGGGTATGACGTCTCGCTTCTTCGAGAACACCATCGCCGAGATCATGGAGCTTGCGGGCGAAGGAGGCATGCTGAAGCTTCGCCGCGCCCTTGCAGCATCGAGCATGCTTTCCTCCGATGTTTCCGCGGGTTTCGACCCCGCCTATGCAGGCGTGTTCGAGGCCAAGAATTCCGCCTTCCTGGGCAAGGGGCTCGTGTTCAACAAGTACACGGGAGCGCGCGGCAAGAGCGGATCGAACGACGCGAGCGCTGAGTACATGGCGCGTATTCGCCGCGTGATGGGCGAGGCGAACGTCAGCTTCCAGACCGCCGAGCTTGGTCGAGTCGATGCGGGCGGCGGCGGAACGATCGCTTACATTCCCGCCGAATACGGCATGGACGTGATCGACTCGGGCGTTGCCGTGCTTTCCATGCATGCTCCGTGGGAGGTTACCAGCAAGGCTGATATCTACGAGGCCCGTCGTGGTTACGAAGCCTTCCTCCGCAACATGTAATCTCACCCGTCGAAAAGAAGGCGCGGCTCACGGGACGACAAGGCGGATAAGGCCATTTCAGCGGCTTTTTTTGCCGTTTTGTAAAAAGACGTAGTACATTGGGTCTTGCCGCCTATAATGCTTTCAACCATATTCACGCTTCGTCGGCCCCCGGCGAAGCGTTTTCGCTATTTCATAGAAGTTGATTTCGAGAGAAGTGATGAGCAATTGCGGCTGCGGTCCGGCCGATAGGGGAGCCAGGCAGAGGGCGCGTCGCAAGGAGAAGAAAGGAAGAAGGCGCATGGCGTACTACTTCGAGGAGCCGTCCCGTACATTCAATGAGTATCTGCTGGTTCCGGGACATACTCCCGCTAGCTGCGTTCCGACCGCGGTGAGCCTGAAGACCCCGCTGGTCAAGTATCGCAAGGGCGAAGAGGAGTGCCCCATCAGCCTGAACGTCCCTATGGTTTCGGCCATCATGGCTGCGGTTTCCGATGACCGCATGGCCGTGGCCCTGGCAACTGAGGGCGGCCTTTCCTTTATCTACGGCAATCAGTCCATCGAAGACGAGGCAGCCATGGTTGCTCGCGTCAAGGATTACAAGGCCGGTTTCGTCACCTCTGACGCAAACCTTTCCCCCGACATGACCCTAGCGGACGTCGTGGAGCTCAAGGAGCGCTACGGCCACTCCACCATGCCCGTCACTGCTGATGGCAGCGCACACGGCAAGCTGCTCGGCGTGGTTACCGGCCGCGATTATCGACTTTCCCGCATGGGCCTCGACACCAAGGTCTGCGACATCATGACCCCGCGCGAGAAGATGATCGTCGCTCCGGCTGACACCAGCCTCAAGATCGCTAACGACATCATTTGGGATAACAAGCTCAACTCGCTTCCCATTGTCGACGAGAACGACTGCCTCGTTGCGCTTGTTTTCCGCAAGGACTATGACTCCCACAAGGAAAATCCCAACGAGATGCTTGATGACAAGAAGCGCTACATGGTGGGTGCGGGCATTAACTCCCGTGACTTCGAGAAGCGTGTTCCGGCGCTCGTGGAGGCTGGCGCCGACGTTTTGTGCATTGACTCCTCGGAGGGCTTTTCCGATTGGCAGAAGATCACCATCGACTGGGTCCGCGAGCGTTATGGCGACAGCGTGAAGATCGGTGCGGGCAACGTGGTTGACCGCGAAGGCTTCCGCTTCCTCGCCGAGGCTGGCGCTGACTTCATCAAGGTTGGCATCGGCGGCGGTTCCATCTGCATCACCCGCGAGACCAAGGGCATTGGCCGCGGCCAGGCAACGGCTGTTATCGAGGTTGCCAAGGCTCGTGACGAGTACTTTGAGGAGACCGGCATCTACGTGCCCATCTGCTCCGACGGTGGCATCGTGTACGACCATCACATTTCTCTGGCGCTTGCCATGGGCTCTGACTTCGTCATGCTGGGCCGCTACTTCGCTCGTTTCGACGAGAGCCCCTCTGCCAAGGTTATGGTGAACGGCACCTACATGAAGGAGTACTGGGGCGAGGGTTCCGCCCGAGCTCGCAACTGGGGCCGCTATGACCTCGGTGGCAAGAAGAGCCTGTCCTTCGAAGAGGGCGTTGACTCCTACGTGCCCTATGCTGGCAGCCTGAAGGATAACGTGGCCGTCACCCTGCTCAAGCTGAAGAGCACCATGTGCAACTGCGGCGCTCTCACCATTCCCGAGTTCCAGGACAAGGCAAAGCTTACGCTGGTCAGTGCAACCTCCATTGTTGAAGGCGGCGCACATGACGTTCTGCTGAAGGACAAGACTCCCTTCGTGGGCAGCACGCGCTAAGGGCGGCGAAAAGAGATCGAATAGGTGCGGGGCTCTGCTATGGAGCCCCGCTTTTTGTTGAGAGGACTTCATGGGCAGGAAGATGTCGTTAGTGGGCTTCACGGCGTCAAGCATGGTCTCGCTGACGGGCAATTCGATAGCAGCGGTGGTGTTGCCATTGATCCAGCTGGCTGCAACTGGAGATGCTTTGGCAGCTGGAATCATCGCTTTGGCCTGCGCTGTGCCTCAGGTTTTGGCGGGCGTGTTCGGTGGTGCGCTGCTCGATCGGTTCAACCGTCGCGATATATCCATCGTCTCTGACGTCGTATCCGCGCTTTCGATCGCCGCGCTCGCCGTTGTCGACATGACGCTCGGGCTTTCACTCGAATGGTTTATCGTCTTGGGCATAGAGGGCGCTATCGGCGACATTCCGGGCATGACGGCGCGAGATACCCTGCTTCCCTCCGCTGTCGACTACGACGGGCGAGACCTCCAGCAGTTCATGGGAGTCTACGGTGCCATACAGAGCCTTGCGGTCATCGTGGGGCCCGCTCTGGCGGCTTTGTCGATGAGTGCCCTTGGTACAGCCGGAGCCCTGTGGTTTACTGCGGGCATGTCCTTCGCTGCCGCGGGAATAAGCCTTTTCATTCCCAAGGAGGTCGGGTGGCCTTCGATCGATGAGGATGCCGATCATCTGAGGGCATCGAAGGGCGCTCAGACGACGACTGCCATGCGTGCAGTGCTCTCGTCTATGGTGGAGGGGATTCGAATCCTGTTCAAGCTCAGCCCCATTCTTCGCTTCTCCACGGCGGCTACGCTCGCGGTCGTGATGGTTATCGGCGCAGTGCAGGGGATTGTGCTCCCGGCCTTTTTTACCGAACAAGGTACGGGCGATCTGCTCGGTTACGTGCTCTCGGCTCTTTCAGCCGGCACGCTCGTCGGCTCTTTGGCGTATGCCGTGCTGGCAAACCGCCTTGGGAAGCGCGCGTGGTATGCCTTCTCGATCGTGGGCATGGCGATCGGAATGGCTGTCATGTGCTCGCTTAACAGCTATGCTGCCATAGTTATCGGGTCTGCTGCGCTGGGCTTTTTCTCAGGGCCCATCTCGGCGCTGCTCGGATATTTGGCTTACGAGATCATCCCCGACGAGCAGCGGGGTGCGACGCTTGGGGCGCAGAACTCCCTTTTGCTTGCGGCTTCGCCGCTTGCCGTGTTCGTTGCGGCAGCGCTCATCAGCGCATGCGGAGTTCGGGTTGCTGCGGCGCTGCTCTGTGCGGTGTGGTTTGCCTTGAGCGTCTTCGCATTGGTCGCCAAATCCATGCGAGACCTCGACCGTGCATTTGGTTCGGAGTAAGGCTTCACGCAAAAATCGCCTTGATCCTACGGCCGGCTGCCGGCCTTGGCAAAGCGCATTCGCGGGGCGGGGTGCGCTTGGCTTTCACGCACCCCGCCGCGTTCCTTACCAAGACAGAAGCTCGTAGCCGTCCTCGGTGATGACCACCTGAACCTCCCATTGGGCCGTGTCGGATCTATCGGCCGTGCGCACGGTCCAACCGTTGGGATCGCTCATGTCGATGGCGTGTCCGCCGATGTTAATCATGGGCTCGATGGTGAACATGAGGCCGGGCGCCATCACCATGCCGGTGTCGCGCTCGGTCACAAAGCTCACAAAGGGATCTTCATGAAACTCGATGCCGATGCCGTGCCCGCCAAACTCCCTGACCACCGAATAGCCCTTGCTCTTGGCGTACTCGTGAACCACGGCGCCCACGTTGCCCAAAAGACCCCAGGGCTTGACCTCCTTAAGCGCGAGATCAACTGCCTCCTTGGTCACGCGCACCAGATCGGCGCGTTCCTGAGAAACCTCGCCGATGCAGAACATGCGAGAGGAGTCGGAGTAGTAGCCGTCAAGGATGGTAGAGCAGTCAACGTTGATGATGTCGCCTTCCTTGAGGACCTCGTCCTCAGAGGGGATGCCGTGGCAGACAACCTCGTTGATAGACGTGCAGCAGCTCTTCGGAAAGCCCTCGTAATCAAGCGGCGCGGGAATGGCTCCACGCTCAACGGTGTACTCGTGCACCCAGCGGTCGATGTCGGCCGTGGTGCAGCCGGCGCAAATGCGCTCCGCGACGTAATCGAGCGCGCCAACGTTTACGGCTGCACTGCGCTTGACGCCCTCAATATCGGCAGCCGACTTCAGAAGGTCGCGCTCAGGCACGTCGTAGCCCTGCTGGTACATTGCTTCCAGCTTATCGTCGATGCCCAGATGGCATTTCTTGTATTTCTTGCCGCTGCCGCACCAGCATTCGTCGTTGCGGCCGGGTTGGGGGAGTCCGTCGTACATGGATTCCGCTTCCTTTCTGATGTTTTCGCTTATGGCGAAGGTAAGCGCGCCAACGTCGGGAGAGACGCTTCCTCTGTCGTGCCGCCCGCTGCCTCATGCGCTGAGTGGCGCGCCCGCTACCCGCTCCCGCACGCCGCGTCCGTCGCAATTGCCACGCATCCGTCCTTTGTGGCGTCGTCTGCTGCCTTACACAGCGGCAAGCGCCTGCTCGATGTCAGCGATGAGGTCGCACGCGTCCTCGATGCCGCAGGACAGACGGATGAGGTCGGCCGAGATGCCCGCCGCGATCAGCTCCTCGTCGTTCATCTGGCGATGCGTTGCATTGGCCGGATGCAGGACGCAGGTGCGCGCGTCGGCTACGTGGGTCGCGATCTGGGCGAGTTTGAGGTTCTTCATGAAGGTCTCGGCTGCAGCGCGGCCGCCGGCAACGCCAAAGCTCACAACGCCGCAGCTGCCCTTGGGCAGGTACTTCTGGGCGCGCTCATATTCCGTATCCCCTTCAAGGGAAGGATGGCGAACCCAAGCGACCTTCGGGTGCTTGGAGAGGTACTCGGCGATCTCGACGCCGTTAGCTGCATGTTTGGGCATGCGCAGGTGCAGGCTCTCAAGACCCAGGTTGATGATAAAGGCGTTCTGCGGCGACTGAATGGCGCCGAAGTCGCGCATGAGCTGTGAGGTTGCCTTGGTGATGAAGGCGCCCTCAAGGCCGAAGCGCTCGGTGTAGACCACGCCGTGGTAGCTCTCATCGGGGGTGGTGAGCCCGGGGAACTTGTCGGCGTGGGCGTTCCAGTCGAACTTACCGCTGTCGATGATGGCGCCGCCGACGCTGGCTCCGTGGCCGTCCATGTACTTGGTGGTGGAGTGCGTCACGATGTCGGCTCCCCACTCGATCGGGCGGCAAAGCACCGGGGTGGGGAAGGTGTTGTCAACGATCAGCGGCACGCCGTGCGCATGCGCGGCCTTGGCGAAGCGCTCGATGTCGAACACCGTGAGCGCCGGGTTGGCGATAGTCTCGCCAAACACGAGCTTGGTGTTGGGGCGGAAGGCCGCCTCGAGCTCTTCATCTGTGCAGTTCGGATCGACGAAGGTGCACTCGATACCCATGCGCGCCATGGTGTGCGCGAACAGGTTGTAGGTGCCGCCGTAAATGGAAGTGGACGAGATGATGTGGTCGCCAACGCCGGCGATATTGAACACGGCGAAGAAGTTGGCTGCCTGACCGGAGGAGGTCAGCATGGCTGCCGTGCCGCCTTCGAGCTCTGCCAGCTTTGCTGCTACGAAATCATTCGTGGGGTTTTGCAGACGGGTGTAGAAGTATCCGGACTCCTCGAGGTCGAAGAGCTTGCCCATGTGCTCGCTCGTATCGAACTTCCACGTGGTGTTCTGATAGATGGGTACCTGGCGCGGCTCTCCGTTACCGGGGCGGTAGCCGCCCTGGACGCAAATAGTGTTGATCGTCTCGCTCATTGGGCTTTTCCTTCGATTGTTCTGTGTCGGTCAAAGTGATTATCCATTATAGTGATCACTTGCCTATTCGACCGAAAGGACTGAGACGTGCCTATCAGAATTCCCGACCAATTGCCCGCGACCGCTGCCCTTGAGAGCGAAAACATCTTCGTCATGACCGAACGTCGGGCAATGCATCAGGATATTCGTCCCCTGAAGCTGTTGCTCGTTAACCTCATGCCCACCAAGATCGTCACCGAGACGCAGATTCTGCGCAAGCTCTCCAACACGCCGCTGCAGATCGAGGTTGAGCTGCTCAAGACCGCCAGCCACCAGTCCAAGAACGTTTCGGCTGAGCACTTGGCCGCCTTCTACACTACCTTCGACGAGATCAAGGACCGTCAGTTTGACGGTATGATCATCACGGGCGCTCCCGTCGAGCTGCTCGATTTCGAGGATGTCGACTACTGGGAGGAGCTTTGCCAGATCATGGAGTGGTCTTCGGTCAACGTGCACTCCACCTTCCACATTTGCTGGGGCGCGCAGGCGGGCATCTACTACCACTACGGCGTGCCCAAGCGCGAGCTCGATGCGAAGATGTTCGGCGTGTTCGAGCACGACGTGCTCAAGCCCCACAGCCCGTTGGTGCGTGGATTCGATGACACCTTCATGGCGCCGCACTCCCGTTACACCGAGGTTTTGGCCAGCGACATCGAGGCGCATCCCGAGCTCGAGCTCATAGCCGTGTCCGACAAAGCCGGCGTCTACATCGCCAAGAGCACCGACAGTCGCAACTTCTTCGTCTTCGGCCACCCCGAATATGACCGCGGCACGCTCAAGGCCGAATACGATCGAGACGTGGCCAAGGGCCTCGACATCGCTATCCCCGAGAACTACTATCCCGGCGACGATCCCTCGCTCGAGCCCATGTCCTCCTGGCGCTCGCACGCGCAGTTGCTCTACACCAACTGGCTGAACTACTACGTCTACCAGACCACGCCCTACGACATCAGCCAGATCGCCGACAAGCAGGGCGAGGCTGGTGAATAAGGTGAGCCTGCAAGGCGAAGGACATGAGGCGTCGGGTCAGCCCGAGGTGTCGAGCCCGGCTGAAACGCCTGCCCATGCTCGCGTGGTGTACAAGCCGCTTGTCCGCAAGTGCCAAGCGTCAAACAAAGAGGGTGGGGAAGGTAAGCGCCCCGTGCCCACGTCAAACGATCCCTTCCGTCGTGCCGCCAACGAGGACGATGATGGCTACGATCCGTATTCCGATCGTCCCGCAGACCCGCCGCCGCTTTTCGAAAGCGATCCCTGGTTGTAAAACCATGGCATAAGCAGATAGATTCGCGCACCGCGTTGGCGCAAGTTGCGTCGCCGCGGTGCGTTGTGATTTGCGGGCGGGGGCTTCGATTGGCAAACGATGCGCTGCCGTGGGGCTTTTGGCCAAAACAATCGCCCATGTCGACGCTGTTTCATTGGATGAGGCTGAATCTGGCCAAAGAACGCGTCGATGTCGACAGATTGATTCGTCTTAAGGGCCTTAGAGCCTCGTTTTTCCGCAAAACTGTCGACATGGGCGGTCCTTTTGGCCGAGCTTGGGGGTTCTGGGGCGCAAAAACGTCGACATCGATGCGCTTCTTGGCCAAATCCCTTTCAAGAAGAGATAATTGCGTCGACATGGGCGGTCCTTTTGGCCAGGGCTGCGCTGTCGATCGATGTTTTGCGAGCTTGGCTTCTCGAACTAGTTCTTAAGCGAGTTGAGCGGTGCCGGCATGCGTCCGCCACGATGCGCGAACACGGTGCCCGCGTTCTGATTGACGGGCATGACCGGGGCGTAGCCCAGCAGGCCGCCGAAGTCCAAGCGATCGCCCACCTTCTTGCCGATGGCGGGGATGATGCGCACGGCGGTGGTCTTGTTGTTGATCATGCCGATGGCGCATTCGTCGGCGATGATGCCGAAAATGGTCTCGATGGAGGTGTCGCCCGGGACGGCGATCATGTCCAGGCCGACCGAGCAGACGCAGGTCATGGCTTCGAGCTTCTCAAGCGTGAGCGCGCCAGATTCGGCGGCACGGATCATGCCGGCGTCCTCGGACACGGGAATGAAGGCTCCGGAAAGGCCGCCAACGCTGCTCGATGCCATAACGCCACCCTTCTTGACGGCATCGTTGAGCATGGCGAGCGCTGCCGTGGTGCCCGGACCGCCGCAGGTGCCAACGCCAATGGCCTCCAAGATCTCGGCTACGGAGTCGCCCTCGGCAGGCGTGGGGGCAAGCGAAAGGTCCAGGATGCCCTTCTGCACGCCGAGGCGGCGCGATGCTTCGCGCGCCATGAGCTCGCCTGCGCGCGTGATCTTGAAGGCGGTGGACTTGATGGCCTCAGCCACGGTGGTGATGTCGGCGCTTTGCGGCAGGTTGGCAAGCACTGCGCGTACGACGCCAGGACCCGAAACGCCTACGTTGATGACCTCGTCGGCCTCACCCGATCCGTGGAAGGCGCCGGCCATGAAGGGGTTGTCCTCAACGGCGTTGCAGAACACCACGAGCTTGCCCGCGCCGATGCACTGGCGATCGGCTGTCTCCTCGGCGGCCTTTTTGATGATGCCCGCCATCTTGAACGCGGCATCCATGTTGATGCCCGCGCGCGTGGAGCCCACGTTTACCGAGGAGCAGACGCGCTCGGTTTGGGCGAGTGCCGAGGGGATGGAGTCCATGAGCTTGATGTCGGAGCTTGATGCTCCCTTGTGCACCAATGCGGAAAAACCGCCCACGAAGTCGACGCCGACCTCCTTGCCCGCGCGATCCATGGCGATGGCGATGGGGGTGAGGTCGCGTGCGTTGGTCGCGGCGCAGATCTCTGCGATGGGCGTGACCGAGATGCGCTTGTTTACGATGGGGATGCCGAATTCGCGTTCAAGCTGCTCGGCAGTGGGCACGAGGTGCTCGGCGGCGGAGGTCATGCGGTCGTAGACCTTGCGGGCCAAGGCATCGATGTCGCTGTCAACGCAACCGCGCAGGTTGATGCCCAGCGTGATGGTGCGGATGTCAAGGTTCTGCCTGTTGACCATTGCCAGTGTCTCGGCGATTTCAGCAGGGGTGATCTGCATGGCGTCTCCTGTTCTGCGTGCCTAAAGGGGCCTTGAATTGCATTCGATAAGGATAGCATCTCCGTCGTTCTCAAGGCCGTGCTCTCGGTGCGTGGCGGGAAGGCGGCGATGGAGTCTGGCGCTTGTGCGGCGTCTGCGCTTGGGCGGAGGGAAGGTAAGCGTTGCGCTCTTGATGAGCGCCGCGCCTTAGGTTCGCGGTCTGACTCGCACGGTCCTCCCCGTACGCGGCTTGTGTGCGGCTTCTGTAAACCAACAGTTTGCCCTTCATTGCGCATTGTATTTTCGCCTCAAGTTGCTATTATTCGCTAATGAACAGAGTGTTCATTAATGCTCAAACTGTTCAAAAAGGCATTTTTTGTTGAGTTTTCG
>JAFXIM010000158.1 GCA_017533165.1 Eggerthellaceae bacterium | reverse complement strand
TTCCTCGACGCCCATCTCTCTGAAAAGCGCGTTGAAGGCGTGGAGTCCCTACATCCTCATCCTGCTGTTTCTTATGGGAACTTCGACTTTGTGTCCGCCCGTTCATGATCTCATTGCGGGCATCAAGAGCTCGGTGGTCGTCTATTCGGGCGAAGGCGGTGCAACGCTGAGCTTTAGCTGGGTAAATACGCCAGGAGTGATGATTTTCGCAGCTGCTGTCCTCGGCGCTTTTATCCAAGGCGCGAGCTTTTCCGTGCTGGCAGATGTTCTCCTGGACACTGTGCGCAGGTATTGGCGCACGGTGCTCACCATTTGCTGCGTGATGTCTATGGCCAAGGTGATGGGTTATGCGGGCATGATCTCGGACATCGCCACTGTTGTGGTGGCTGTAACAGGCATGTTCTACCCCTTTGTGTCTCCTCTTATCGGTGCGCTTGGTGCCTTTGTCACCGGATCGGGAACCTCGACGAACGTGCTATTCGGATCGCTGCAGGCTAAAACCGCTGCCGCTCTTGGACTCAACCCCTCGTGGCTGGCTGCAGCGAATGTCATGGGCGCGGGCATCGGCAAGATGATCTGTCCGCAGGGTATAGCTATCGGGGCAAGTGCGGTTGGCCTGGTGGGCAGCGAGCGCGAGATTATGGGGAGAGTCGGAAAGTACTTCGCTTTTTATCTTGTTTTCGCAGGATTAACATGTATGGGTGGCGTGTTGTTGGGTTTGTAATGAGTTGGCAGCGTGCGGAGGACGCACCTTCGCAATCATTTAACTGAGAGGGATGAGCATGTTGGAAAAGGAAGCTACTAGCAAGGCCGGTAGCGTGTCAGCAGGCGGTGGCGGCTCCGCTAACATCGGCGCGATTCTTGCCATCTACCTGCTCGGGTTGACTCTTGGTGGCCTGTATGTAGGTATGGTTGCACCGGTTCGCACGGTGATTCAGGAGTTCTTTGCAATCGATTCCGCCATGGGCATTTGGATGATCAACATCTATTCGCTGTTCTATGCGGCGCTCATCCCCGTGATTGGCAAGATTGCCGATTTGCGCGGTCGCAAGCGCGTGTTCATTGCATGCGTGCTCATTTTCTGTCTAGGAGCTGCGCTGTGCGGTCTTTCAGCGTGGATTGGCGGGTTTGCGCTGCTGCTTGCCGGCCGTGTGGTTCAGGCCGTTGGCGCCTGCGGAATGATTCCCGTAGCCAATGCCGAACTGGGTACGAGCATGCCTCCTGAGAAGCGCGGTATGGCCCTCGGTATGGCGGCCGCCATCATGGGCGTCTCGAACGTGCTGGGTTCGGCTGCGGGCAGTGCGGTGCTTGCCGTCTTCGGTGCGCACAATTGGTCCATGTTGTTCTTCGTCAGCCTTCCTGCTGGCGTGCTTCTTTGCCTAGCTGCCGCGACCCAGCTTCCCAACAACAAGGTCGAGTCTCGCGGAAAGCTCGATTATGCGGGTTCGCTTGCTTTCGTAGCTGCTGTCCTCGTGCTGCTTTTTGCTTTGCGACACGTGGATTTCCTGAGGCTTGGCGAGAGCCTTGTCGATCCCTTCGTACTGGGGTCTTTGTGCCTTGCAGCCGTTCTCGTGCTTGTCTTCGTGCTTATCGAACGCCGCGCTGTGGATCCTGTGTTCCATATGGAGTACCTCAAGGTGAGGCCCATTGTCATAACCATGCTTGTTTCTTTCTTTATCGGGTGCATCACCATTTCCATGACGCTTGTGCCTGAGTTTGCGGAGGTTACCTTGGGTAAGGCTACGGGCTCGGGCGGTTATTTCGTGCTCGCCATTGGTCTCACTTCGATGTTTGCGACGCCTGTTGGTGGAAAACTCATCGACAAGCTTGGTGCAAAGCCGGTGCTGATGTTTGGTCTGACTACGGCTGCGCTGGGGTATTTGCTTCTCGCGTTTGTCGCGGCGCGCTACTCGTCGTCGGTGCTTATGATTGCGGGCTTGTTGGTGGTTGGTTTGGGCATGGGCTTTTCTATGGGTGCTCCGACGAACTACATGATTCTTGAGAACACCGAGCCGAGCGACAGCGCAAGTGCTATTGCCACCATCACCTTCGTTCGCCAGATTGG
>JAFXIM010000017.1 GCA_017533165.1 Eggerthellaceae bacterium | reverse complement strand
GGCAGCAACATGGACCTCGGGCAGATGGAGCGGAGGTGCCCCGACGCGGAGCTCGTCTGCAGCGGAACGCTCAGGGGCTACCGCCTCCTGTTCAGAGGATCCAAGACGGGAAGCTACGCCACCATCGAGCCATGCGAAGGGGCGGAGGTGCCCGTGCTGGTTTGGGAGATAAGCGAGGAGGACGAGCTGAGCCTGGATCGCTACGAGGGGTTCCCAACGTTCTACCGAAAGGAAACCGTCGAGGTTGAGACAGATCAGTGCGCAATGTCGGGCATGGCCTACGTCATGGATCCGCACCGCCCGCTCGGCGCTCCCAGCGCCTACTACTACGGCGTCCTGGAACGCGCCTATGAGCGTTTCGGGTTCGACAGGGCGATTTTAAACAAGGCGCTTGAGGACAGCATAATCTAGCTCTTTACGAGCGTGACCCGAATGCGCACACCGCCCTCACTGCACATATAAAAAATGAAGGGGCCTCGTGCCCCTTCATCTACGTTGCTTATCAATGGCCTAGCAGCAGGCAACCTCTCGCCTGGCGTTCCTGTTTTCCATCGCGTCCCTAACAACCATCGCCGAGAACCTGTCGATGTTCGAGAACTTGGTGCTCTGCCTGAGGAAGTCCATGCCATGCTCAAACGCGAGCCTGCCGAACACCTCGTCAGCAAACGAGTTTGTCACGGTGGACACATCCGTAAAGTCAAAAACGACTGTGGAGTCGCTCGACTTAAGCGATGCAGAGACGACGTCGTAGACGCGCCTCCCCGAAGAACGAGTGCAAAGAGAAGTGCCGAAATCAGACATTCTGAAAACCATTGTCGCCTCCTTTCCGATCACCAGAGTATATCATCGATGTCAATATCGTCGACCGAATCGTTACCTTGAGCATCCCAGTAATAGGAGCGGTCGGCTCCGTTCGGCCTGAGGTCAGACTCCTTTATGGCCACATCTGAAGGAATCCTGGCGCATATGATGGTGCCCGGGAAGTAGAGACCTTCGACGCCTTCCCTGGAACCTCCGCATATGATCGCGGCGTTCTCTTGCGAAACCACCCAAGCCGTTCCACCTGATGCCTCGATGAGCCTCGCCAAAAACGCAAGGCCGTGGCCGAGCCCGCTGCCCGGGCTTCCGTCGAAGTTAGCTCCTACCCTCTCGCCCACGCCTTCGTCAAACGCCTTGATGAGAAGCTCCTGGCCGCTCAAGCTGGCGTAGTCCGGGTTGTTGCTGAGGCTGCTCGCGATGCCGATGCCGCAGTCTGCCACGCAGAACTCAACGTAGCGGTGAGATGGGTAGTACTGAGCCGCCACCAAGGCATCGACTTCGGTTTTGGAGTGGTTGATCACGTTGTCCACGATCTCGCCGAACGAGTAGTCGAGGGCAGAGGCCACGCTTTCGTTTACGCCAGTGGAGCCACTGACCACGCTTCTGAGCTCCTGCGCGACGTCGGTTGCGTTGTCCTCTGAAACCTTCGTGACTTCCAAGAACCTTCCGTTAGGTGCATGTCGGCAAAAGTCTTCCCTGATGTCGGCTTTGACGAAATCGAGGAAGTTGACCCTCTGGAGATACCGGAAGACATCTGTGTTAGTTGAAAACCTGGCAGTGGCATTCACGCCCGAGAACCGGGCATACTTCCCAATGGCAACGCATGCGACAACGTGTCCGACCATGACAAACCTGCTCGACGAGAAGTCGATACACAGATCGCCCCCACCCTCAAAGGTTTTGCGAGACAGCTTTTCGCATAAAGCGAATATTGACTTCTCTCCCGAGGAGCACGACCCAACGTCTATGTTCATATTCCTCCAATTCGTGATAGCTCTACGGAGTATACCCCATTGCACCAATCATCTGCGCGCCTGCAAGCAGCGAAAAAGAACCTACCGCGAACTATTCTAATTAGTCGTATATCTAGTCAATTTCTCGCGCAAACCACGGTCGATTGAAAACCGATTACGCGAACATACTGCGCCTAGGTCGGAATCGCCGTGGGCTGCGCTTAGAAACACCTTTGCCATGCTATTCCCTCACACCTGATACTTGAGGGGAGATAGAAAACGCGCCCTAGTTTTCAATTGTGATGGTTTTATGAGGATACCCCCATATTATTGTAAATAATAGGGGTTCCCTTATAATAATAAATGTCAGGAAACGAGGGGTTTCCTCCGAATAGAAAGGAAAGGCCATGAGCGTAACGTTCAGGTTGTGGCGGTTATCGGTAACCGTCGCCCTCAAGGTCAAGCTGCTGAACCGTAGGAAGTAAGGCAGGAAAACCCGAGAGGGGGGGAGCCAAACCGAAAGGGGCGGCTCTCCCGAACCAGAACAAAGCTCATGGCCTTTAGACAGGATTGTATCATGGCAAGCAAAGCGCAGATGCGGGCAACGGATAGGTACCGCAAGAACAACGTCCGAACGTTCAACTTGAAGTTCTACCCGAGCCATGCGGACATTCTCGAGCACTTCGAGAAGCAAGAGGACAAGGCGGCTTACATACGCGAGCTCATCCGCAAGGACATGGAGGGAGGCTCCGATGATTGACAGAAGCTTCGCCGTTAGAGATCCCTACGGCTTCGCCGTATCTCAAAACGATATGGCCCTCGTCATGTGCGAGAAGAAGAAAGGCGTGACTTTCTGCGTCGTTTCCGGAGCAGGGAGAGTGCCCGTCCGTCAGGTCCACCCGCACGAAGTGTCCGTCATCAAAGAAGGCCATGGCGAGATGAACCGATGGATCGGCGGATTCAAAGGCGTCTGGCGCGTTTACATCAGGGAGTGCAACGGCAATTACGTCTCGTTCCTCATGAAGAACAGAGGAGAGGCGCTTCATTTCAAGAAGTGGATGGAGAAGCACGTTTCAACATGCGTGCCTACGGACTAGGTGGGAGCCGTCCGAAATGGGCGGCTCTCGGTTAGTCCAAAACTAATGTAATTAGTCGCATCGCTAGTCTATCGAGTTAAAAAACAGGCCGTTTTTTAACTCGATTGCTCCTACCTGATTTTCAGCGATAAATAGAAGTCCGCAGGTCAGCACTATTTTACCGGCCTCACGAAAATGGTCTTGATAAACAAAAATAGAGGGCACCGCCGAAGCGATGCCCGTAAAGGAGAACCGTGCCCTCGTCTGCCACCGAGGGTCATAATGAATGAAAGTGTGATGTCAGCCCATCTAACTTATCACGGGAACTGGCGTTCCGTCATTGGTAAGTGTTTCCTAGCCGACAGCCTTCCTCAGCTCCGCGACTTCCTTGCGAAGCGCAACCACCTCGTCGCGCACGTCGCGCATGATCTGGTAGGCGTCCACTTCCTCAAGCCCCTCGTTACGGTAGGCCCACGATCCCACACCGCCAGTCACGGCGTCTCGCATATCTCGGAGGATCTGGTAAGCATCGACGCTCTCCAAACCCTCGTTCCTGTAACCCCAGACGGCCTGCTGAACCTCTTTCATAGTTGCCATATCCAACCAGTCTCCTTCCATGTTGGTGACGTAGGCGTGAAGCTCCGCCCACTTCCTATCCTTTGCCGCGCTGCCGCAGTAGGCGAACGGGCACAGCTTGTGAACCGTGTTGCAGTCGTAGTGCCGGACTACGTGCGATGCGTCGATGCCGAAGTCCTCCATGAGCGCCATCGTGAGCGCACGCAGGGACTCCTTCTGCGCCTGCGTGAACTCCTGCCCCGCTCCCACCATCTCGATGCCGATGGAGTTGGAGTTGTAGACGTACTTGGTGTACTTGGAACTGCAACCGCAGTGGTACGTGTAGTAGTTGCGCAGGTCGGCGTTGAACTGCCAGATCGAGCCGTCGAGGTCGATGAAGAAGTCAGCCGACGCGCCTACCTGCTCGCGCCCGAAGTAGATGCAGTTGTTCTCGGCGCTCGCGTTGGTCGCCGTGTAGTGATGCACGATCCACTGGACACTGCGCCCCGCCTTGTACGTCAGGTTCTTCGACCTTTGCGCACGGCTCTTGTTGATCTCAGGGTACTCGGCCATGAGTCCCCTCCTATTCGGTCTTGCCCATGTTGAGGATGTTCTTGAAAGCCTCGTACATGCCCGTGGAGGCGAGACCGCTGATAAGTCCCTGGCACAACACCTCGGGCGTAATCGCCCATGCGCTCCACGCGCAGATGGCTACGCCCAGCATCGCTACGATGAGCGGGATAAAGCGGTTCACCTTCTCGGAAGGCACTACGTTCTTGACGACGTAGCCGACCGCCAGGCAGACGACCAACGCGATCGGGCTGATGAACTCTTGAATGAAAGTCATATCCATTTCTCTCTCCTTTACTCTCCGAAAATGTGCTTGATGCCGTTGTTTACGAGGAAGTCCTTTTCCTCGCGCTGGATCTTCGCCGCCTCCTCCAAGGCCGCGTGCATGTCCCCGTTGCAATGCGCGTCCGGGATGCGCTGCACGGCCTTGGCTGTGGCAGTTGCGAGTATGTTCGTGGCGCGGGTCTCGCGGAAGTTGAGGAGCATCAGCTCCTCGATGCGGTTGTCACGCTCTTCCTTGGCCTTCTCTCGCTCCTCGCGTGCCCTCTCCTTCTCGGCGTCCTTGCGCTCGATCTC
>JAFXIM010000016.1 GCA_017533165.1 Eggerthellaceae bacterium | reverse complement strand
GTTGACCCCGTTACAGGCGAACAGGTTCGCGATACCTACGAGCTTATCATTTCGACGACACCCGCGCCGAATGCCGAAGTCATGCGCAAATTGTTTTCCGATGCGGGGGAGTGGCCTCGCCCCTTCGAGGTTATTGTTGACGAGGGCGCGAGCTTTGACGAGCACTACAATCACTCCTTCGAGCAGGCTTGGGATCGTGGTGCAGACTGCATCCTTTCCATGGGTGCTGATATGCCGGCGCTCACCAAGGCGGATATCTTCGCGGGCTTTGATGCGCTGCATCGCCTCGACGGCGTCCCTGGCGGCGGCATCGTACTGGCACCCGATCAGGAAATGGGCGTCTCCGTTATTGGTTGGACGCGTGAAACCGACTTCGATCATTCGGGCGTGTTCTACAACCAAGAGGGCCTTACCGTGCTGCCTGCTTACATTCACAAGGCGGATGGGCTTGGTTTGCCAGCGCTCTATCTTCCGCCTATTCCCGACGTGGACACCATGGCTGATCTTCGCCATAACATCACCTTGGTCGAGGCGCTCAACTATTGCGCCCAGCATGATGACATCTGCCCCCCGTGGCGCACGTGGGACGCCCTCAAGCAGATGGGTTGGAACGAGGTGCGCGTCATGCCCAACGTGCTCATGGACCCGCGTGAGCATATAGACAAGGCTTAGGCGGGTTTAGACGGGCATAGGCATCCGTGCGGATTGGCGCATTGCGCATAAGCATTACAGGTGAGCTCTTGAAGGACTCGCCTTTTTTAGCGCCTGAGCTGCCAGAAGGCAACGGCGCTTGCCGCCGCCACGTTGAGCGAATCGACGCCATGCGCCATGGGGATGCGTACGGTATAGTCGCAAGCTTCTATGGTGCTTTGCGCCAGGCCGTCTCCTTCGGTGCCGAAGATGAGCGCAATCTTGTCGGCAGCGTTAAGAGCGGGATCATCTAAGGATACGGAGTCATCGGAAAGAGCCATTGCCGCGGTGGTGAAGCCGAGCGACTTCAGCAGGGGTATGCCCTCGCGGGCCCAAGGGGCGCCGGGATCTCCGGGTTTGCCCTTTGCGCCTTCGCAGTCCGTGCCGATGCGAGTCCACGGCACTTG
Source organism: Eggerthellaceae bacterium (assembly GCA_017533165.1). The sequence continues at coordinate 11,893 of JAFXIM010000016.1, read as the reverse complement.
GAACACCGTGCCCATGGAAACGCGTACGGCCCGACGATACATGGGGTCGTAGCAGGCGGGCGTTACCAGCACGGCATCAACGCCGAGCGCTGCGGCGGAACGGAATATGGCGCCTACGTTGGTGTGGTTGGTGATGTTTTCCAGCACTGCAACGACCCGGGCGTCGCGCACTACCTCCTCGACGCTATTGAGGGCAGGGCGCCTAAACGCTCCGAGAGCCCCGCGCGTGAGCTCGAAGCCCGTAAGCTTCTGCAGTTGATCGTGCGGTGCCACGAATATGGGAAGATCAGGGTAGCTCATCTCCATCTTCGCGATGAGGGAGGATGTTGCCTCGAGCCATTTTTCTTCGAGTAGAAGCGACAGGGGAACGGCGCCGCCTTCGAAGGCGCGTTCGATTACCTTTTCGGATTCGGCTATGAACAGGCCCTTTTCTGGCTCTAGCTTGTTGCGCAGCTGAAGCTCGGTCAGGCGAGCGTAAGCGTCAAGCTCGGGGGCATCGAGGCTGTCGACGTAGACGAGGGGCATTGCCATTTCCTCTCAAAACAAGAAAGGCGCACGCCTGATGGCATGCGCCTTGCATACATTGGGCGATTGCCTTAGGCAAGGGCCTCCTTGAGGGCCTTCATCTGGTTGGAGCCCAGACCCTGGATGCGACGGTTGGCGTCGATGCCGAGTTCTTCCATGAGGCGCTCGGTCTTCACCTTGCCGTAGCCGGGGCAGGCGGAAACGAAAGCCTTGACCTTCATGCGGCCAATGATGGGGTCTTCGACCTGATCGAGAACCTCGACAGGGCTCGTGAGGCCCATCGAGAGCTTGGTGGTGATTTCGGAACGGGCGGCGCGGACGACGCGTGCCTTCTCAAGAGCGGCTGCGCGCTGCTCGGGAGTCATGGTGGGTGCTGCCATCTGTCTCTCTTTCCTCTGAGTTCGATACGTGCGCGTTTTGTTAGGCTTGATGCTTTCGCGTTCTTGGCCGTTGAGCTTTGACGTCACGGTTACAAGTCGTCGGGCCTTTGCGCACGGTCTTTATATTACGCTTTCGCAGGAAAATTACTAGGGTATGGAATCATTATGTCGCAATTGCGGCTGGCGCGAGGCATGTTTGTGCATCGTGGGTGCGAATCGGTGAGAGGCGGCTTGTGCTTTTGGCATGAGTTGTATAATCGCGCGAAAGGCGAAGCTCGAAAGATGCTTGGTTCGATTTCAGAAGAGCAAGGGGGAAGGTGAAGCCGGATGACCGAATGCAAGGTCGCCGATGTCAGGGTGCGCGAGCATGTGGACTTCAACGAGTTCGTAGCAACTATAGAGGCGCTTCGCGCTCCTGATGGTTGTCCGTGGGACCGCGAGCAAACGCATGCCTCCATTGCTCACAACATGATCGAAGAGGCCTACGAGGCCGTTGATGCCATAGAGTCGTCGGATCTTGCTCATCTGCGCGAAGAGCTGGGTGACGTCTTGCTTCAGGTGGTGCTGCAAAGTCAGATAGCCGCAGATGCGGGCGAGTTCTCCATCGATGACGTGTGCCGTGACGTTAACGTCAAGATGATTCGCCGTCATCCGCATGTATTTGGTGAAGCGGCTGCCAATAACGCCAATGAGGTGCTTGACCTGTGGGATCAGGTGAAGCTTGCCGAGGCCGAGGCTGCGGCTGAGACCGCGTCGGGCTCAGCCCAGATGCCTGCTGGCTTGCTTGACGGGGTGCCCAAGAGTTTTCCTGCGCTCATGCAGGCGCAAAAGATCTCACGTAAAGCCGCTGCAGCCGGCTTTGAGTGGGACAGCGTTGCCGATGTCTGGGAAAAAGTGGACGAGGAGATAGCCGAGCTCAAAGCTGCCTATGAAGCGGCTTCGAAGACGCCCGACGGCAAGATTCTCAAGGAGGCCGACGAAGCGGCGGCTACGGCAGTTGAACTTGAGGTGGGAGATGTCTTCTTCGCGCTGGTCAACGTGGCCCGCAAGATGGGCGTGAGCTCGGAAAACGCCTTGCGCGCTACCTGTTCCAAGTTTCGCACCCGTTGGGCTTTCATGGAAGGTGCGGCTTTTGGCCAGGGCGAACGCCTTGAGGACCTGTCCATGGACGAGCTTGAGCAGCTGTGGCAGATGTCCAAGGTGATGGAAAGATAATCAAGTCTCGCAACTTGGCTTGAGTCTTTGGAATTGATGAAGGTAAGCGTATATAGAGCTTCGGCACATGCCGAGGGAGGCGAATTTTGATGAACCGATCCGCAGGATCACTGGATGCAATCCGAGTAAACTCCGCAGCTGAGTACCGCCGTTATTCCGATGAGATTTCGGCGGAAAACTCACGCAAGCTTACGAAGAGCCGCACCCTGACCGAGAACGATATCGATGCGCTTGCCGTGCTGGAGTACGCCGCACAGGACATTTTGCAGAAATACCATGCCGCCATGCGCCAGATGGAGGTTCGCCTTGAAACGCTCGACCAAGACCTCAAGCTCAGGAAGCAGCGCAACCCCATCCACCATATTGAATCGCGTATGAAATCGGTGCCGAGCATCTTCGAGAAGCTTCAGCGCTACGGCAAGGACTCAACGCTTCATGATATGGAGGAGCATGTGATGGATATCGCCGGTCTGCGCGTGATCTGCTCCTACGTTGAGGATGCTTATCAGATCGCCGAGCTTCTGAAGGGGCAGGACGACCTGCAGGTGGTCAAGGTGAAGGACTACATCGCCAACCCCAAGCCCAACGGCTATCGCAGCCTTCATCTGGTGGTTAAAACTCCGGTGTACTTTCTTGATCGCAAAGAGCAGGTGCCGGTTGAGATTCAGATTCGCACGATTGCCATGGACTTCTGGGCAAGCCTTGAGCACGACCTGAAGTACAAGGCGGTTCGTACCGTCGAGGGTCTTGATGCCGATGCAGAGCTTCGAAAATGCAGCGATATCATTCGCGAGGTGGAAGAGCGCATGCAGATTCTCGCCCATGGCCTTGAGTCGGAAAATCCCAAGCATCCCGTGCCCATGACGCCGCCCGTGGTTCACCCCGCGGCCTCGCCAGAGCCTGTCTCCGACGATGCTCCGAGGCGCTACAGCATGCGCCAAGGCTATGCCATTCCCTAAGGTGATGGCACGCGAGGCCAAGCTGTACCAAAATTGAACGGAATCGTAACCCAATCACCGCTTTGAAGTGCGGTTTTACCTGTGTTATATACTCATGTTAGGGTATATTAATCCAGTTAGGGTCTTTCGCCGAAAAGACGGCGAACCCATGAGGGAAAGGAACTTCCATGAAGAAGATGAAGTGGGGCGCACTCGTTGCTGCCTGCGCTCTCGTTGCTTCGCTGGGTCTGTTCGGCTGCTCCAGCGACAAGGCTGAAGAGCCGGCTCCCACCGGTGACGCCGCTGCTTACAAGCTGCTCGAGGACGGCAAGCTCATCGTTGCCACCTCTCCGGACTACCCGCCGTTCGAGAACCTCGTTGACGGCGAGATGGTCGGCTTCGAGATCGATCTTGCTAAGGCCGTTGGTGAGAAGATGGGCCTGGACGTTGAGTTCAAGCAGCTCCAGTTCGACGCCATCGTTACCGCTGTCGCCGCTGGCGGTCAGTGCGACGTGGGCATCTCCGGTTTCTCCATCACTCCCGAGCGTCTCAAGGAAGTCGATTTCTCCAGCTCCTACTACGTTGACGACCTGGGTATCGCCGTCATGAAGGACAGCGGCATTACCTCCGAGAACCTTGAAGAGAAGCTCGGCGCTGCTGGCGTTAAGATCGCCGTTCAGTCCGGTACCACCGGCGAGGCTCAGATGCTCGAGGATTACCCGAACGCCACCATCGTTCCCTACGGCAACTCCACCGACTCCTTCGCAGCTATGCAGGCTGGTCAGGTTGACGCCGTTTGCACCAACCTTGCTGTTGTGAACCGTACCGTTGCTGAGGCTTACAAGGACGCTGAGGTTGTAAAGACCATCGCCACCGGCGAGGAGTATGGCGTTGCCATCTCCAAGGAGAACCCCGAGCTGACCGCAGCTATCAACGCTGCCCTGGCTGAGCTCAAGGCTGACGGCACCATCGACAAGATCGCTGCTCAGTGGTTCTAAGGACCAGCTTTAGCCTTCCTTCGAAGGTCTGAGTTCGTGCGAAAGCATACGGCCCTCTGCTACGGCATAGTGCCAAGGCAGGGGGCCTTTCCATCTTATGATTTTGAGACATCAACAAACGAGGACAATACTATGCAGGTGAAACGGCTGACTCATCAATTGCTCGCCCTGTTTTTAGCTGTCGCCATGTTCGTGTGCGCGGCGGCGGTTTTGGTTGCCCCCAGTCAGGCTTTTGGTCTTGAGACCTTGAAGTGCTCGGCAAAGCCCAACGCTGACTCGGGAAGCGACGTGCAGGGTGCCGCAGATACGCGCGTGACCTGGGAGGGTCAGAGCACGGAGGCGGAGCAGATCAGCGGCTTTACCTTCACCTTCCCCGAGGGAACAACCTATGGCGCCAGTGCGGAAAACGTGCGCGTGACCATGCTTACCGGAGCCGATCTCATGGAGCGTACCTCTATCGAGGCGCAGCTATCCGCAGACGGCCAGACGCTCAAGGTCGAGTTTAACGAGCCTGCTCAGGCGGGCGCTTATTTCCGCGTAGAGGTGTACGAGGTTCAGTTCCCCGCATCTGGCGGTGACATGCAGATGGAGGGCACCTACGCGCTTTCTGACGGCAGCGAGCACGCTATCGAGGGCATGGACGTCATTCCCGTTGTGAATGTTACCCTGGCTGAGCGCATCGCCAACTGGCTTTCCGATCAGGCTTGGGTGGAGAAGTGGAACTCTAACAAGTTCCTGCGTCTGTTCTTGAACCCCACCGTCTTGGTGACGAGCTTCCCGGTCGTCCTGAGCGGTTTCTTGATGGCGGTTGCTATCGTTGCCGTTGCCTTCCCGGTGGCAATCCCCATCGGTTTGGCCCTTGCCCTCATGCGCATGTCCAAGCTGCGTGTTCTTCGTGGCATCGCAACCACCTATGTCAACGTAGTTCGCGGCACGCCTTTGTTCCTGCAGATCTATATCGCGTTCTTTGGCCTTCCGCTGGCTGGTGTTAACATTCCCAACTTCCCGCTTGGCGTCATCGTCTTGGCTATGAACTCGAGCGCTTACCTGTGCGAGATCTTCCGTGCGGGTATTCAGTCCATCCCGAAGGGTCAGTTCGAAGCTTCCCGCTCCCTGGGCATGAACGGCGCCCAGACCATGCTCTTCGTCATTATCCCGCAGACCGTTCGTCGCGTGATTCCCACCATGACGAGCGAGTTTATCTTGCTGTACAAGGATACTTCGATGTTGGCGGCCGTTGGCGTCATGGAAGTTGTCATGTACGCGAAGACCATTGTCGCGAACACGGGCTCCATCACGCCCTATATCGTGGCTGCTTGCTTCTATCTGGTTATCACGCTGCCCCTCGCCAAGGTGGTTGGCAGCCTTGAAAACAAGCTTGCCGGAAATGATACGGGCAAGGTTTCCAAGAAGCGCGGCAAAAAGGTTAAGGAAGCGGCGTCGACCGCTTCAAAGGCAGCTGTTGCCAAAGCCGCCGCGGCAGCAAACGCCTCTGCCGAGAGCGTTGAGTCCCAGTTGCGTGAAGGCGCGGGCGATCACGAATACTCCGAAAAGCGGGCAGTTTCGCCTGCTGAGCACGCAAGCATGTAGGAAAGGTGCGTGAATCATGGAAAACGAAGTCGTAGTACGCATCGAAAACCTGCAGAAGAGCTTTGGCGATCTGGTGGTTCTGCGTGGTGTTGACCTTGACGTTCATCGTGGCGAGGTAGTGGTAATCTTGGGCCCTTCGGGTTCGGGTAAGTCCACCTTGCTTCGCTGCGTAAACCTTCTCGAGGAGCCCACGGGTGGCAAGATATTCTTCGAGGACACCGAGATCACCGACAAGAAAACCGACATTAACGCTGTGCGCGCTAAGGTGGGCATGGTGTTCCAGAACTTCAATCTGTTCCCGCACCTGACGGCCAAGGGCAACGTTATGCTTGCTCAGCAGAAGGTACTCAAGCGCTCAAAGGAAGAGGCGGCTCGCATCGCTGAGGAGGAGCTGGCGAAGGTGGGCCTGGCTGAGCGCGCAGATTACAAGCCTTCGCAGCTTTCTGGCGGTCAGCAGCAGCGCGTCGCCATCGCGCGAGCACTCGCCATGGGTCCCCGCGTCATGCTGTTTGACGAGGCGACGAGCGCCTTGGATCCCGAGCTCGTCCGCGACGTTCTCAACGTCATGAAGGAGCTTGCGCGCGGCGGTATGACCATGATTGTGGTTACTCATGAAATGGGATTTGCTCGCGACGTTGCCGACCGCGTTGTGTTTATGGATGGCGGAGTCATCGTTGAGCAGGGTACGCCCGAAGAGGTATTTGATAATCCCCAGTCGGAGCGCACCAAGGACTTCCTGGGTCATATCTCCTAGCTTGGCTTTCGGCAGAGTTCGAAGGGCATCGAATTGTTTTCGATGCCCTTTTCTCATGGATGCGTTGAGGCTGATGTTGCCTTGTGAATTCCTTATGAAAGAGATGTTAAGTTATTAGGGTAATGAAAACCTTATAAAAGGTTATCAATTACTATATATGAAGTGAAATGACTTAGCACCATCGGGCGTCTCCTTGGGAGGCGCTTTGACATTCAGGAGGAAACACCATGTCTGTTCGCATCGTCGTTGATTCTGCTGCTGACTTGAGCTCCGAATATGCCGCTGAAAACGGCATTGCGATCGTCTCGCTCAAGACCATCTTTCCCGATGGGGAGTATGTCCAGGGAGTGAATTTGAGCATTGATGAGTTCTACGAGAAGCTCATCGAGTCCACGGAGATTCCGCGTACAAGCCAAGCGACCCCCTTTGATTTCGCGCAAGTGTTTGAAGAGCTTACCTTGGCGGGGGACACTGCCGTGGTCATCACCTTGTCCAGTAAACTGTCGGGTACTTACGAGAGTGCCTGCTCCGCGGCGGCTGAGTATGAGGGACGCGTCTTTGTCGTAGACAGCCTGAGCGTATCCGTGGGTGAGTATTTGCTGGTTGACCGAGCGATAGCCATGCGCGCCGAAGGCAAGAGCGCACGGGAGATCGCGCAGGCGCTTGATGTCGAGAAGGGCGAGATCACGGTGATGGCGGCCCTTGATACGCTCGAGTACCTGAAGAAAGGCGGGCGTATCTCGTCGGATGTTGCCCTAGCAGGCAGTCTTCTTTCTATCAAGCCGGTCATTGCTGCCGTAGATGGCGAGATCGCGCTTGTCGGTAAGGCGCGCGGCTCCAGGCAGAGCAACAACCTTCTGCGTGCCAAGATCTTCGAGGCGGGTGGCATTGATTTCGAACGGCCAGTGCGTCTGGGTTACACGGGCTTGTCCGACTCTCTTCTTCGCAAGTACATGCGCGATAGTGAGGACCTGTATGCCGACTATCATGACGGAGAGCTGCCCGTTACCCATATCGGCAGCATTATTGGCACGCATACTGGTCCGGGAGCCATTGCGCTCGCCTTCTTTGGCAAGCAGATCTAAGCGGTTCAGAAGCTTAGCGGAAAACGCTCGAAATCAAGCCTGAGACTAAGAGCACGATTAATGATCGGCGTTCTTCCTCAGGCTTTCTCTAAGTGCTGGCAGCTGATTGTACACGATGCCTAGGAGAACCAGAACAACGCCGATGACGGTCGGTAGGGTGGGGGTGTCAGCCACGATGAGCCATGCGGCCAACACGCCTACGGGAAGTTCGCTTGAGGCCATGATGGTCACCATGCCAGCGGGAAGCTTGGGGCTTCCAAGTGCGATGAGGCTTGTGGGAATGATGATCCCGAGGAAGCTGAGCGCAAGGGCGTAAGGCCATATAGCTGGATCCCAAAGGGCATTTGTGAAGAAGCTTGGGTTGAGCGCAGACGTCATCATAAACCCGCCTAGAGCGAGCATCATGGTTCTCAGGGGTACGGCGTACTCGGTGCCCACCTTCCCTGACGTGAAGAGGAAAAGCGAATAGAAGACGGCGCTTCCCAATCCAAAGGCGATGCCCGCAGGATCGAGGCTGGCGAAGCTTGAATCGAAAATGCCGGCCGCAAACACGGTTCCCACAAGAACGATGGCTACGGCGATCACGGTGGGGCGATTGGGAAGTTTTCTTGTCGCGACGCTTTCGAGGATGACGCCGATCCAGACGAACTGGAACAGCAGGGTGAGGGCTACGGCGCTTGGAAGCAGGGCAACGGCGCGGTAATAGCACAGCGACGTACACGAGGTGAACAGGCCTATACCGGCAAGCTTGGCAAGTTCTTTCGGTTCGGGCAGGGCAATCCTTTTAGCCAGCGTAACCGCGCCCATGATGAAGAAGGCAAGCAGGTATTGTGCGGGCAGGAAATCAGCCACGTCCACGCCGTGCGCACTGGCTATTTTGACTGCAGGCACGATGAAGCCGTAACTTGAGCCGGCGAGGAAAACCAAGAGTGAGTATGCGAGCGTTCTGTTCATAGGTGGCTATTGTAGATCAAGCTTTGCCTTGCGGCGCCGCTTTGTTTAATGAAAGGATACGAACCCACCTCCGTTGGATGACGGTGGCACGCCATACGCTGTGGCTCAACAAGCGCGGTGATACAACAAAAGCGTTCATTGGGAATTCAGGCTGCCCGCCATATGCGGGCAGCGCTTGTCTGAACGGAAGGAGTTGTTTGCCATGGCGGAAAGAGCAAAGCCTGCAATGAGGTCTTCGGGTTCCAAGAACATGTTGACCTTCTTTGGTTTCTTTGCCATCACTGCGTCGATGGTCATGACGGTTTACGAATACCCCACCTTTGCATCTTCGGGCCTGCACCTCGTGTTTTTCCTCGTGGTTGGCGGAGTGCTGTGGTTTCTGCCCGTTGCCATGTGCGCTGCGGAGATGGCAACGGTGAAGGGATGGGAGTCGGGCGGTATCTTTGCCTGGGTCGGTAATTCTTTGGGAAAACGCTGGGGTTTTGCAGCCCTGTTTTACCAGTGGTTCCAGATCACTGTGGGCTTCGTAACCATGGCGTTTTTCATCTTGGCTGCGTTTTCCTACGTGGTCGGGTGGGATGCTCTGTATAACAATCCGCTTGTCATGTTCTTCGGCGTTGCCATCATCGTGTGGGCTCTTACGTTAACGCAGCTTGGAGGCACCAAGCTGACCGAGAAGATTTCTAAAGTCGGTTTTGTCGGAGGCATCGTGGTGCCCGTGAGCATCCTGCTCATCGGTCTTATCGCGTACTTCCTTACCGGGGGCGTGTCTCAGCTCCAGCTGAGCCCGCGTGAGATCGTTCCCGACTTCACCAAGGTGGATACGCTGGTTATCTTCGCCTCGTTCATTCTGGCGTATATGGGCGTAGAGGCTTCCGCCTCGCATGTCAACGAGCTTGAGAACCCCCACAGAAACTATCCCCTCGTTATGATCGTGTTGTGCGTTTTGGCCATCGCTCTCGATGCGATTGGCGGTATGGCGGTTGCCACCACGCTGTCTGCGTCAACACTCGATGGAAACATGAGCTACGGCGTTATCGAAGCCTTCGAGGCCATTTTCGCCACTCATTTCGGCATGGGCTGGATGGTGTTCGCCGTCGCGCTACTGCTTGCCCTTGGCGTGCTGGCAGAGATTTCCGCGTGGATCGTGGGCCCTTCGCGCGCACTGCTCGAGGCGGCTCGAGAGGGCATCATTCCGCCGAGTTTCGCAAAGGTGAACAAGCATGGCGTATCGGTTAAGACCGTCATCATCCAGGCTGTTATCGTGACGTTTTGGGATGCCGTGCTGTGCGGCTCCATGGCTCTATCGGGCGGCTCGAGCTCCTCGGTTGCCTACCTGACTGCTATTGGCCTTACCGTGGTCATCTATCTGGTTGCCTACGTCTTGTTCTTCCTGGCCTACTTTAAGTTGATTCTCAAGCATCAGGATCTCGAGCGTTCCTTCCAGCTTCCCGGCGGCACCCCCTTCAAGGCGATTGTTGCAGGTGTGGGCCTTGCCATGACGGTGGTCACCCTGGTGGTCTCCTTCTTCCCGTCATCTAGCCTTACCTCGCAGGCAAATATGGTGTACGAAGTCACGCTGGCCCTGTCCTTTGCGGTTTCAGTGGCCATACCCTTCGTTATCTACGCACTGCGACACCACTGGGATGGTACGCACCATACGCCGGCTCATGGGACGACGGACAGAGCGCAGCTCAAAGACAAAGAGCCCATAGCCGCAAAGCCAAAGCTCAAGCACGTGTAAAAAGCTTTGGTTGACAGTCTTTGTGAAGAGATGCTGGCGTGTCGGGCTTGGCGGAGGCGGGGCTGACTCTTTCGTCGCGGCAGGAATCCGCTGAACAGACCTTTGTGCAAAGAGATCGAATTAGAGAGCAGATCAAAGCAGATAATAGGAGGCGTATATGCTGCATAGCCACAGAAACATCTTGAAGGAACTCAACAAGCAGACGGCTTCGGTGAGTCCCGTGTTTGGAACCGTGACCTCAGACGAAGGCATGCCGACCACTCGTTTTAACAAGAAGCCGGTCGATCCTCGTGTGGCTTCGGAGTTGATTCGCGAATACCTATCTACTGAGGGAAACGCCCATCAGAACCTCTGCACTTTCGTGCAGACCTATATGGAGCCTGAGGCGGTTGAGCTTATGTCGAGTACGTTGGAGAAGAACGCAATCGACAAGGACGAATACCCCATGACCGCTGACTTGGAAAACCGCTGCGTGAGCATGCTTGCCGATCTATGGCATGCAAACGCTGCTGAGGAGCCTATGGGGACCTCAACGGTTGGCTCATCCGAGGCTTGCATGCTGGGTGGTCTGGCCATGCTGTTTCGCTGGAAGGAGCTTGCCGAAAAGGCGGGGATCGATGTGTATTCCGCACATAGGCCCAACTTGGTAATCTCGTCGGGGTATCAGGTATGCTGGGAAAAGTTCTGCCGCTATTGGGATATAGAAATGCGCCTTGTGCCCATGGACGAGAAGCACCTGTCGCTCAACTTGGATACGGTCATGGATTACGTGGATGACCATACCATAGGCATCGTAGCCATCTTAGGTATCACGTATACGGGTCGCTACGATGATGTGGCGGGCCTGGACAAGCTGTTGACCCGATACAACCGAACGGCTGAGGTGCCCGTGCGCATTCACGTTGACGGGGCTTCGGGCGCTATGGTGGCTCCGTTCATCGAGCCGCATCTCAAGTGGGATTTCCGTTTGGACAACGTGTGGTCCATCAGCACAAGCGGCCATAAATACGGCTTGGTGTATCCGGGCATCGGCTGGGTTCTGTGGCGCTCCGAGCAGGCGCTACCCGAAGAGCTCATCTTCTGGGTGAGTTACCTGGGCGGCCAGGAGGCCACCATGGCCATCAACTTCAGCCGATCGGCGTCGCAGATCGTGGGCCAGTATTACGTGTTCTTACGCAACGGCTTCGAAGGCTATCGCGAGGTGCACCAGCGCACTATGGACGTGGCTCGCTACCTGGTGGGCGAAATCAAGGCCATGGGCCCCTTCGAGATGATAGAGGAGGCCACGCAGATCCCCATTCTGTGCTGGCGTCTTAAGGATGGCGAAACCAGGCCTTGGTCGCTATACGATCTCGATGATCGCCTTCGCATGCATGGCTGGCAGGTGCCAGCGTACCCCTTGCCGGAGAACATGGAGGATGTCATCTGCCAGCGCATTGTGTGCAGGGCCGATCTGTCCATGTCTTTGGCAATCAAGTTCGTGGCTGACATGAAGGCTGAAATTGCTCATTTGGAGAAGGTAAGCGCCCCTGCCGGGATGGGCTCTGGTGGATTTGCTGCAGCTTCGGGCGCGGCTCCGTCGGACGTGGGTGCTGCTGCGGTCTCGGGAGCGGCTTCGGCGGCTCACTTCGACCACAGCGGTCGTTAGCGCTGTGGTGGTCTAGCCGTCGGCGACTTGGCTCAGTGTCGCGACGGAAAAGCAAAGGGACG
>JAFXIM010000157.1 GCA_017533165.1 Eggerthellaceae bacterium | reverse complement strand
GGCTTGATAGCAGACTCGTTGGTAACTGCACCACGCAGGGTCTTGCCGAAGAAGTCACCCACGCCCTTAACGCCCGTGTTTGCACTGACATCGCCGACCATCCACTGCATGGCGCCCGCCTGAACGGTCACGCCAGACTGGGAAAGGTCGCAAATGACCTGACGACGACGAACGTTCATCTCAGAGCAGAACCATGCGGTAGCTGCAGACTCAGGAGAAACGGAAAGGTCACGCTTCCATTCGATGACCTTAAACGCACCGAGCTGAGACAGCACCTTTACGTCATCATTGTTGTCAAAATTGGAAATGTTAAACACGAGCACTCCTTTGGTCGTGGAACTGATGGGCATATCGTACCATCTTGTGAAACAAAAAACTCCGCCATGTTGGCGGAGTCGGAAATGCGGTGGAGCGGGTGACGGGAATCGAACCCGCGTTATCAGCTTGGAAGGCTGGAGTTCTACCATTGAACTACACCCGCATATGTACTGCGACTAATTAGTATACCTCACTTTCCCCAAATCTTACGAAGATAATCGCTCGATTCAATCATCTGAGGAAAATGGTCGGGACGACAGGATTCGAACCTGCGACATCCTGCTCCCAAAGCAGGCGCGCTACCAAACTGCGCCACGTCCCGACTGAAAACAGCATCGGCTATTATAACGCAAGTTTCAAACTTGTCACTTATCTGCTTCGCCTATGGGCTTAAGCGAGCATATCGTGCAGCACGCGCAGGGCGTTTCCTCGATGCGAGATGGCGTTCTTGGCATCTTGGCTCACCTCGGCAAGGCTCAGCTTACCTTCGTATTCATCGGGGTAGAAAAGAGGATCGTAACCAAAGCCCTCGTTTCCTCGCTCCTCGTACCCTATGCGCCCCTCAATGGTGCCACGCGCCACGTATTCAGACCCGTTCTCGTCAACGAACACCAAGGTACACACGAAGCGCGCCGTGCGCTTATCTTCCGAAACACCATCAAGCTCTTCAAGCAACTTGGCATTGTTCGCGGCGTCGTTGCCGTCCTCGCCGGCATAGCGGGAGGAGTACACGCCGGGGGCACCGCCAAGCGCATCAACCTCAAGTCCCGAGTCGTCAGCAAGAGCCGCCATGCCGCCGCTCGCCTCACGTGCGGCAAGCGCCTTGATGCGGGCGTTGCCTTCGAAGGTGGTGGCATTTTCCTCGGGGTCGCACGCAAGACTCGCTTGGCGAAGCGACTTAAACTCCCAGCCCTCAAAATTGAGCGCGGTGGTGATCTCCTCCACTTTGTGAGCGTTGTTGGTGGCGATAATGACGGTTTTCACAGAACAATCCTTTCGCAAATAAGCGGTATGGAAGCGCGCTTCCCTAGCGAAGCTCAGGAAGGTCAAGATGCCTCACTTCATCCATGGGCATGTGGAGCACGCGGCTGCCGAAACGCCTGAACTCTTCCACGTCAGCGCCGGTGGTATAGAACTTGTGGCGAACTGGATTTCCAGGCTGAGCAAACGCCTGCCTGCGCCTGAGAATCTCGGTTACATCGTGGGCGGCTTCCTTCGCAGACGAAATGAGCGTCACCTCACGACCGACTACGCCGCCGATAAGCGCCTTGATGATGGGAAAATGGGTGCAGCCCAAAACGAGCGTATCAATGCCGCAGCGGCGCAAAGGCTCGAGGTAATCACGCGCGATCTCTTCAAACTCAGACCTGATGTAGACCTTTGACGCCGGGGAGAGATAGGTTTCAATAGGTCCCTCGGCCATGCGCACGCCCTGCTCCACGATCTCCACGAATCGCGGCGTGGCCGTGGAAAACACCGTGATGCCGGCGTCAATGTGTCGAATTGCGTTCGAATAGGCGTTGGAGTTAACCGTTGCGTCGGTGGCGATAACGCCTACCTTGCGGTTACGCGTCACCATGGCGGCAGCGCGTGCACCCGGCTCAACAACGCCGATGATGGGAACGGGAAAGGTCTTTTGGGCATTGGCCAATCCGGCTGCCGTTGCCGTATTGCAGGCAATGACGATCATCTTCACGCCACGATCCACCAGCCACGTACAGATCTGCTGGACGAACCCGTCAACCTCGGCCAAGTCGCGCGGGCCATAGGGGCAGCGAGCCGAATCACCCACGTATACGATGCTTTCCTCAGGCAGGGCCTTGGCAATGGCCCGCGCCACCGTCAGACCCCCAAAGCCCGAATCGAATACGCCAATAGGCGCGTTGTCAAAACGCACGGGCTCGCCGTCTTCGGTCGATATGATTTCGATGTCGTCAAGTGTTGTCATAACTGAAAGTATAATCGACAAGTCAAAGCAAAACAGGGAGAGGCTTCATTCATGGCCAAAGCGCAAAAAGACTTGAAAACCAATGCGGCGCGCACGCTCGAGGCGGCGGGTATAGACCATATTTGGCGCACTTTCCCCTGCGAGGAAGCGCTTTCGGGCGTCGAAGTGGCAGATCTTTTGGGGATGGATCACGACCAGGTGTTCAAGACCTTGGTCACACAGGGCAAATCAGGCAACCATTACGTGTTCATGATTCCCGTTGCCGAAGAGCTCGACCTCAAGAAGGCGGCTCTTTCTGTCGGGGAGAAGGCCATTCAGATGATCAAGTCAAAGGAGCTTTTGCCCCTCACCGGCTACGTGCACGGAGGTTGCTCCCCCATCGGCATGAAAAAGCTCTTTACCACCCGCATCGACGAGACCGCGCAGCTCTTCGAAACCATCATGTTCTCCGGCGGCAGAATCGGCTGCCAAATAGAAATGGCACCCGACGATCTTTCCGCCGTGGTGCCATTTGAATACGCCGATCTTACGGTGTAGCGGCAAACCTTTCTACCAGTGGGTGATCACCACGTCGCCCACCTCGATGATCTGGTGAAGCTCGCGAGCCTTGCTTACCGGCAGGTTCACGCAACCGTGGCTGCCGTTGTAGGTGTAAATGCTTCCGCCAAAGCTTCCACGCCAGTTAGCATCATGCAGGCCGATGGACTGACCCTTGAAGGGCATCCAGTAGCTCACCGGGGTTTCATAGTCAATGGATCCGTCAGGCTTGCGGCCAACCAGCGTGGCGTAGCCGTTATTGGTGTTGAGATCCCACACGCCACTCGGAGTCGCACGGCTCGCACCCGGACCACCCGAAACGATGTCGCTTTCCCAAATCAGATTGCCATCGGCATCGTAGAAGCGCGCATGCTGCTCGGCAAGGTCGACGTCAACGTAGCGCTTACCCCAGTCGGCAGCGCCAATGCCGCTCCAAACCTGAGCCTCCTGCTTGATGGGCATATCCACCTGACCCTGCTGACCGCTAACCACAGCCTCCTCCACCAGCTTGGCAAAGGCCTCGCCATCGATGATCCAGCCGTAATCACCACCGCTTACGGTGACTTCCTTGCCATCGGGCCTGGTGTAGACGCGCTCGTTGCCAGCAGTCGAGCAGGCTTCGATGGTCTGCTCAATCCAAGCAGCCTTGAGCTCATCGCTCAAAGAGACCTGGAACTGGTCGTCCATGGCAATCCAAGAAGACATGCTCTCGGGATTGAGGGACACTGCAACCTGGCCGGCAATCATGAAGTCAACCTTGGGAACCATATAGGCATTGGCACGCGCAGCCGCATCCGCCAAGCGCTGGTCATCCTGCTTGATCTCGGCCTCAACGAGAACCTCTTCGCCGAGGACTATGTTTTCGACCAGCATGTCGTTTTGCACGGCAACGTAGTCGATAAGCTTAGCGGTATCGATCTGCGTGCCATACTGCTCGGGCTTAACGACAAAGCCATCGGTTTCGGCATCGTAGCCAATGGTTGCATTAGTGGGAGGCGTTGCAGTGGCGTTCACCTCCGCTGCCGCCGCCGTGAGAGCGTCGGATACCGCGGTGTTCTCATACTCAACGGCAAGGCAAGAAGAGTAATCGTGCGTCATGAAAAGCTCGTACGGCCACGCCCATGCGCGCACCTGAGAGCGCAGATCAGCCGTGACCGCGTCGGTATCGTAGGCAATGCCCGCCTCGGCGGCGGTCATGGACAAGCTGATGCCATCGCCTTCAATGGTAAACGCATATTGAGCTGCGTCCTGCTCAAGCATGGCTGCGACGTCCTCGCTCGTCTTCATGGAAATGTCGTTACCGCCCGCGCTTGTGTTGGGGAAGAACATGAAGGAGAACACACCAAAGCCCACGGCGTAAGCAAGCACGACAGCCCCCACAAGAGATCCCGCAACGATGGCAGCGGTCTTCTTAGCCTTGCGCTTCTTTTCGCCAGCACCAAAATCAAAGGCCTCGGAACCGTCGGCAGACTGCGCGTCCTCGGTAAAAAACGCGCTCTCCTCTTCCGAAGCAGCCTCGTAGCACTCCTGAGCCTCTTCGAAACCATCGACTTCAGGCTGGGCGTGTTTTGCATGTTTAGCGTGCTTTGCCATAGCGAATATTCCCCTAAATCACATATTGCACATAGACTGTTCATTATATACGCAACACCTATGCAAAACGGCCCGCACTTCGTAACGAAATGCGGGCCGTTGTAACTGGTGGTGGAGGCGCGGAGAATCGAACTCCGGTCCATACTAAATCCTTGATCAGGCTCTACAAGCTTAGTCGGCGATCGCTATTCGAGACATCGCGGTTCGTCGACAAACGTTGACGTCTCTAGTCGGTTCCATCTTTTTCCTAACCCATACCGACTACGTGGCAGGAAGCATTCCCCTGAAATGACACCGCACCTGGATCGGGGAAATTCCAGGATTGGCGCGCCGACTTATGTTTATGCGGCGAGGGCCATCTGACGGCCCTGGAAAGAAGTTTTGCCAATTAACTTGACTTTACCCCTGTTTATCGTGGCGAGGAGACCACGGCCTGCTCCTCATCTCAGACTTACCATGTCGAAACCAGTCGCCCCCTTATGTTGAACGCATCGTGAAAACGCGCTGATCACGTGGGGATAGTCCATTGTAACCCCAGACATCTCTATGTCAAGGACGCCCACGCAAGACATGCGCTAGGCGTTACCATTCAGGCAAAATGCCTATTTCTTCCTGAGAAAGTCGAAGCCAGACGAAATGTCATCGAAGGTGTTCTTGAGCTCTGCTGCGACCTGAATACCCTCTTTGTAGATGGCGTTCATGTCGCTTGTGGCCTCCGCCACGCCCTCGCGCGTAATACCCAAATCGTATTCGTCTTCCTTGGCTTTAGCGGGAGCGGAGTGTGCGGGCTCTTCTACCTCAACATATTCGTACTCGCCTTCCTCGGCATAGAAAAGCTCTACCTCTTCGCCGTCTTCGTCGATGATGATGAATCCGATTTCGTTGTCATCTTCGTCGTAGATGTAGCCGACGATATCATCCTCATCTATGTCGATCTCGAAGATCTCCACGCAATCGCACTCTTCGCCGTGCTCATGATGATGGCCGCAGCAGCAATCGTCGTCGCAGTCATCCTCTCCCACGAAGTCATCGACGATGTCTTCCATGGTGTCGGCGAAAGCTTCCGCCGCGGCCTCGACATCGTCCACGATGCCGTCAACGGCGCTCTTCACGCCAGGAAAACGCTCTGCTGCAGCGTCTTCGATCCTGTCGATCTGAGCCTCGATCTTGTCTCCAAGCTCCTCGAGCTTCGTTTCGATCTTCTCGTCCAAAGCAAACCCCTTTCCTATCGTGAACGTTCTTTGAGCACGCGATCGATTTCACGCTTGGTATCGCGTTCCTTCATGCTAGCGCGCTTGTCATGCAGCTTCTTACCGCGGCAAAGCGCCACTTCGACCTTTGCCAAACCGCGATCGTTAAAGTACATCTTCAGCGGGACGATGGCCAGGCCCTTTTCTGCAACCTTCTGGTGCAGATAGCGGATCTGCTTCTTATGCATAAGCAGCTTACGCTTGCGATCGGGGTCTCCGTTAAAGATGCTGCCATGCGAATAGGGAGCTATGTGCAGGTTGTTGAGCCACATTTCTCCCCCGCGCACCAAAACAAAGCAATCAGTAAGCTGGCAATTGTTCTCGCGCAGAGAGCGAACCTCGCAGCCGGTAAGCTCAATACCCGCCTCCCAGGTCTCAATGACCTCGTATTCGTGGAATGCACGCTTGTTTCGCGCAATTGTCTTGTCCTTGTCTTCTTTTTTCTTAGCCATAGTGCCTCCAGAGCGAATTCATCCGGTAAGCCATATTATTTCGTTGGCGAAGGTAAGCGCGCTGCACTCGGCAAGCGCTTCGCCTTCGCCGACGTATGTTTACTGATCTCCGGCCGCATCGAGCTCGATATAGCCCGCACCCTGATCAGCTGCCCCGTCCTGATCGCCCTCGTCGAGATCAAGATTGCGCCCAAAGGGAGCGCTCGCGATACCGGGGACGAAACAGGCATCCTCATCGAGATCCAGGGCAAAGCGCACGAGCAACTTCACCGTGTTCTCAAGGTCATCGAGAGCGGCAACTTCAGTGGGTGTGTGCATATAGCGCAGGGGCACCGAAACCAACCCGCAGGGAATGCCGCCGCGCGTCACCTGGATGGCGCGCGCATCGGTACCCGTAACGGAGGGCTCGGCTTCAAGCTGATAGGGAATACCCTCAGCCTCGGCGGCTGCAACCAGACGATCGAACACCACAGGGTTGATATTCGGGCCGCGAGCGATAACGGGACCCTTGCCGCAAACGATATTGCCGTACTTGCTCTTCTCGATGCCGGGGTAGTCGGTTGCGTGGGTGACGTCAAAGGCGATGGCCACATCGGGATTGACGCCGTAAGCACTCGTCATGGCTCCGCGCGTACCGATCTCCTCCTGAACCGTGGCCACGGCAATGTAGTCGCCGCACGAACGACCTGCGGCCTCAAGCTCTTCCATGACACGGATGGCCACCCATACACCGCACTTGTCGTCAAATGCACGCGATACGGCCATACCTTCGCCGAACTCCTCAAAGCCGACGCCAAAGGTGATCACATCACCAATGCGAACGCTTTCCTTGACCTTTTCAGCAGGCAGGCCCAAATCGATGACCAATTTGTCGATGGGAGTGACGCTCTTGCGCTCATCGGGGGTGATAAGGTGAATGGGCTTGCGGCCCACAACGCCGCGCAGGGTGCCGAAACGCGTATGCACGTCTACGCGCATGCCGGGAAGAATAGCGGCATCGACGCCGCCAACCGCAGCAACGCTCAAATAACCGTCGTCGCTCACATAGGTGACCATGAGACCGATTTCGTCCATGTGCGCGGCAAGCATAAAGGACGGTCCCTCGCCTGAGCCTTCAAGGCGAGCATGGACTGATCCCATGGTGTTCGTTTCGATTTCGTCAGCTACTCCGGAAAGGCGACCGCGAACCAATGCGGCAACCGTTTCTTCGCTACCCGTAGGGGACGGCGTCTCGAGCAGCTCCTTCAAAAGATCGATGTGCTCCATTTACTGAACCTTTCCACGATCGGTGGTTTTCCTGCGACGCTTCTTCTCAGGCAAAGGCTCGCGAAAGTCAAGGGCAAGCTGGCCGTCAAGCGGTGCTTTTGCCCTGGTTTCGCGCTTGATCTCCACCTTTTCGATCACCCAGGAAACGGCCTTGCTGCCATGAAGCTCGAGCATGCGCACGCGAGCGTCGTGCATGTTGGCTTTCGAGCCGGCGTTTGCCGCACTGGAAAACTCGAACACGCCCATGGCGCGATCAGCCGAAGCGTTAGGAGAACGGTAATGTGCGATGTAGGTATTCATGCCTGTGATTTTACCACCGTGAGATTACGTAATAACCAGCTTAAGCCCACATATAGCTGACGCCTCGGTCTGCGCGAACAGCCTGACGTTCAAGTTCTTCAAGCGTGTCAGCATAGAGGTCGTCTTTGCCGTATACCCGAGCCTCGGCAAAGCCCTCGCTCACCAAAATGCCGTTGAGCATCTTAGTGGCGACTTCGTCTTCATCGAAGCGATCCGTGGGTTTTTC
>JAFXIM010000156.1 GCA_017533165.1 Eggerthellaceae bacterium | reverse complement strand
TTGAAAAGTCGCGCGCAACATCAAAGGGACAAGTAAGCCCATAATGCAAGTCG
Source organism: Eggerthellaceae bacterium (assembly GCA_017533165.1). The sequence continues at coordinate 3,334 of JAFXIM010000156.1, read as the reverse complement.
AAGCGCCAAAGGCACCCGTATACGGCGCGAAGCGCGGTACTACGGGTGCGTCACGTTGCGCGAAGGCTTACCTCCGGTTCCTGCATCCTCCCAGCCCTGCGGTACCTCTGCATCCTGCTGGTGGGTTTGTCCGGTATCGTGCGCTCAACGAGGCCGTGTTTAAGCGCTGGATTCAGGTAAGTCTCCATGAAGCTGTTCCTGTCTGACAGACCTAGCTTTGACATAAGCTCGCGAGCGGAGAGCTCTTCATCCCCCAGAGCATCCACCAGCATCCGAGGCCCCCTCTTCAAGGAAACGTCTGCATGCTCCTTCTCATAATTGACATGCAGGCAGCGGTTTCTCAGCTCGTGCTTTCCGCCGAGGAGGAGGTTGTCGAAGAACATGTCAAGGTACCTTCTCGTTGAAGCGACGCCTTTGCCTCGATTGCTGTAGTTCGCCCTAACCAACGCATTCCTGAAATACCACGAGTGCCTCTCAAACTGCTCGTTGTCGATGGAGCACCCCATCGAGTTCAAGTATTTGATAGCGAACACCGCCGCGGTTCTCGTATTCCCTTCCGAGAAGGGGTGTATCTGCCAGATTCCGGAGATAAACGAGGCTATTCTCCTGGCGGTGGTAACGTCATCGACGGAAGCATAGTCAAACTCAGCTTCCCTCTCGAAGTCATACCTCAAGGTATCGGCGATGCTTCCGCAAGAGGCGTAGAATACGGTGTCTCCTTCGAGCACCCATTCGCGCTTCGTGACGTTGTAGGGGCGATACTCGCCGGCGTCGTCCAGCAAGCCCTCGAACAGAAAGCGATGGATCGCCTTGAGCTGCACGGGGGAGAAGGTGAACGCCTTGTCTGAGAGAATCTTAGCTATGCGGGAGGAGACGAGATCGGCCTCCATCTCACCAGCGTCAACGTCATCGCGGGAAGCCCTCTCCTCGTAGTAGGATCGCATTCTGGCATAAGCCTCGTCGATGCCTATCCCGCCTTCGATATGCTCCTTCGCCGTTTCAATGAGATAACCCGAGGGAACAAGACCGTCGACGGCTTGCAGGCCTATGGCCGTCCTCCAAGCATCCGCCCTCTCGGCCTTGCTGGCTTCTCCTTGGCGGATGTACTCACCGAAGTCGTAGCTTCTGTCCTCTGCTATGCCCATGCGCGCTCCTGCCGTAAATTCATGCAGAATATTATATGACTTGCTGGGTTTGACTTGCTGGGTATCACAAAATAAACCCAGCAAGTCAGATACTAAGGGAAAACAGTAGACTTCCTGAGGGATGCAAACGCTTGAGATAAGGGTTCGCCTCGTCGATGCGCTGATAGAGCGCCCGACAGTTTTCGGGAACGACCTTTCAGCGACGGTTCCTCCCTCGTGACTCGATCCGAGGCAAGGGCCAATTACTCAAAACAGTTCGCACCAAGGTTAACTCACTGGCATGAGCCGTTCTTTCACCAGTAGATGTCCCGTTTATTCAGGTCTATCCCTGCTGACCAAAAGCGCCAAACACCACCTGAGTTGAGAGCCGGGGCGCAGTATAAGTGCTATCTTGTTTTATATTCAAGACGCTGTTGGGACGCAATGGAAACGATGGTTCATATTGCCCCGAAACAGGATTTGGAGCGATTAGTATGGCTGTAAAATTCATTTCAGTACAGTGCCCGAAATGCACCGCGAGTCTATCATTTGAGGAAGACAGGGAGAGGGCGTTTTGCTCTTACTGCGGAACGCAAATACTCCTAGCAAACGAAAACGAACACACTTACCGCCGTGTTGACGAGGCGGATGTCAGGAGGGCGGAAACAGAGCGGCTTATCTACCTGAAAGAGTTGGAGCTGGAGGAAAAAGAAAACGAGCGCAGCCGTAAAGGTCGGCGTACGGCCTTTATCGTCGCGGGCGTACTGGCGGCGGTTGGCGCGCTGACGGAGGTCGTCGTTCCAAACAACCTTATCGGCGTTTTCATGATTGTCGCGGCAGGATGGATAGCCCTTTTCGCATTCACCTCAAAGGAAAACCAAAAGAAGAGGAGGAGAGGGCGCCCCTCATCCTCTGACGAGGTGACGATAAACGAAAGCTTGGCGTATTGCGAAGGCGAAAACATCAGCGGCGTTGTAGCCCAATTTCGCTCAGCCGGCTTCTCCAATATCCAAGCTGTCCCACTAAACGACCTTGGCATCTTGGCTGCCAAGAAAGACGGTCAGGTGGAGAGCGTTTCGATTAATGGGGATGAGGACTTCGACGAGGGCGACGTTTTCAGCAAAAGCGACAATGTCGTCATTACCTATCACTCGAAAAGGAGACAATAATCTTTCAATCCACCAGCATTCCCCATGATGGACACAGGAAATATATACTTCCTATTCCGAACAGACATTGCTCCGAGCTACCCATGCCCCGCACTCTACTAGATTGTTAGATACAGAGAAAGACCTTGTGCGCTAACAAAGGAAACCCAGCTCAAGCCGAAACCATCTTTAGATGAATATCTTTTTGTCTATGCAGGGCATAACTTAATGCCAAGCCGAATAGGCTTCGTGCTTGAGTACTCCATCTTCGATCATCTCTTCCACTCGCCTCCAGGCATGACTGTAGTAAGCGGACAGCTCGCCAGCAGGAGACCTTTTCAACAGCCTGCGTTCGCCCGTTTCTCGGTTGACCGCTATCGTGCCTCTGGATGCGTCTCTCTTCTCGGGCATGTAGTCGTAGGTGACCCAACTCCCGTCATCACTTACAAATTCAAGGTAAACCATCATGCTCCTCGGACAATCTCGCAGTCTTGAGGCGGGAGTAAGGCCCAGTCTTCGATAACGTCGATTGGGTTGCTCCACGCATCGAGTAGTTTTCCCATTGGAGCCTCTTTCCCTCTACTTAAAACAGGATAAAAAGTAAGTGGATCACGCGAGCACCATAAAAGTCTCAGCTCTGAATCAATTCAGAAACCCTATCCATCGAACTTGCTTCGATTTACTCGGTGTCGGCGGCAGTCGCAAATATCCCCCGGCTTTGCATCGCAGAGAAACACTCCTCGATAGAAATACAGCGCCTCGTATGAATCCGGGGCTTTCCCGCTGAAACCAAGGAAATGCTCACAAGGCTCAATGCAGAAGGGATCGAAAGGGGTTGTACACGTGGTGTCCAAAGGACAACGAACCCAATGCGTACCATGAGGATAATCGTAATCAACGAGCTTTATCGACGTTGCGTTTTTCCTTCGTTGATCAATCAGGGCTCGTGCTCGAGACGCCTCGACCTCAGATTTCCTGTTATAGAGCCAAGTCATCCTCTCGGATTCGCTCTCGAGAACTTCTCCTAGCCTTGCAGGTGAGATGTTTCTCGGCAGATCACCT
>JAFXIM010000155.1 GCA_017533165.1 Eggerthellaceae bacterium | reverse complement strand
CTTATTGTTGTCCGCAGCCCCCACAGGCAATCCTCCTCAAAAGCTACTCAGCTGCTTTTTTGCTTGCGGCCTCTGCCTCAAGGCCAGCCTTCTCGTCAGCTGCCGCCTTCTCCTCGGCAGCCTTAGCCTCGGCTGCACCCTCAGCGGCAGCGGCCTCAGCGGCAGCGGCCTCAGCCGCCTCGGTGATGAACACGTAACGTGCACCATCCATCTCGATGACAAGAGTCTGACCTTCGATTACCATGGCGAGGCTTCCCACCGGCGCCTCGTCAGAGTATTTGGCGCCCGCCTCGATTTCGGCATTGGCTGCCGCGCCAAGATCGGTGATGACAAGTTCACCATGGGTGTTGTCAGTCTTGGTCCACGTGCCCGTCATGTCCGAGCCGAACACCTTGAAGGTAGCCTTTCCGCTAGCGTTCAGATCAAGCGTTGCTATGGAGCCGACAGCATAGTTGAACAGGTCGACCTCATCAGCTGACAGGGCTATGGTGTCGTCTTCGCTTTCGATGGCTTCAATTACCCAAACGCCCTCGAATGCCGGGGCCTTCTCCTGCTGGCAGCCGAACAGGACGCCAAGCGAAAGAAGCATTGCGCAGAAAACCAGCGCGATCTTGGTCATTTTCTTCATGTCTTTTCTCCTCTACAAGCGATCCTAAGCCTCGTCTAGCTAGCCAGTGAGCGTAGGTAATTCATGATGGAATCGATGGCGTCGCCGTACGTTTCAACGCCGTTTTCGTATGCATTGCCAAAGCCCTGTGCGTCAGCCCATGCCTGAGCTTCCGCGTTATAGGCCTCCATGTCCGCGCCCGCACGCGGATCAGCGGCGGGCGGCTGGGCCTTCACCACGCAGTAAGCGGCGTACATCATGTTGATCAGCTGCTGCTCGGCAATGGGCTCAGCACGATCAATGTAGCCATGAGTTGCCACGTAGACCGACCACGCGTTGTTCAAACGCGTAGCCGCTTCAGCAAAGGCCACATAGGTGGGAGTCAGCGGCTCGGGGGTGGCGTCCGGAGGGGTAAAGGAAGGAGCCGGCGCGGCATCGGGGCCGGGATCGGGAATCAAGTTGGATTCGCCAACCATGGCCTCACCCGCGTCAGGGGCGCCTGCTTCAGGAGCGTCTGCATCAGAGGCGCCGGCGTCCGCGTTTGCCTCGCCTTCGCCAGTCTCAGGCTCCAAAAGCGCGGCCTCGTCAGCACTCACCGTGTCAGTGGGCTGTACCATCACGTTCAAGGAAGCGCGCACCGAAAGATCCGCGTCGTTCGTATAGCCGTTTTCGCCATAAGTTTGGTTGGGGCTCGTGATGTAGGAGTACACGCCGTCGTCGATATGGTAGACAAGCAGAAGCTCAGTTGCCTTGTCGACGTTGCCCAGCTTGAGCATGGTGTGACCGCTTACCTCGTTCTTCACAACCTCGGCAACGCTTGCATCAACGGGGCTTCCATCGGCCATGTAGACCTTCCAGCCGCCGTTAGACATGCTGAAGCCGGTGTATTTAGCGCTTGCGCCCGTGCTATCGGTTGCCGCGACGTAGCCCGCAACGCCGATGTTGTTCGAAAGGTCATAGCTCGCGTTTTCGGACACGTAGATGGTGTTGTCTTTCTCGAGGAACTTAGAGCTCACCGAGGTGACGGCGGTGAAGGCCAGAGGACGCGTGGGATAGACCTTCACGGCGTAGTCGACGCTCGTGGCCGTATCCGCATACACGGCATCCTCATACACACAGGGAATGCCGGTCTTCAGGGCAGCCAGAAGAGCGGTGCCCGTCTTGAGGTTTGCGTCTTCCTTGCAGTACTTGGTGGTAGGCACGCCAAGCGCGTTGATGGCAGCTTCGTCCAGACGCGTGCTGGCGAAGTCATTGCGCAGGGCGTCCTGGGCGCTCACGCTGCTCGATCCGCCGGCCTGGCTGCTGACGTCATAGCCAACGGCCGCGACGAAGGTGTCATGAGTGTAATCCACAAAGTCGCACACGCCAGCACCATCGTCGTAGTACTTGCCGTCGAGGGCGAAGAGCATGACCTTGTAGCGCACGGCGATGGGGCAGTCGTATTCCTGGCTCACCGTGGAAACCGAGGTAGTGGTGACTTCCGTACCGATGGAATAAGGCGGCACTTCGGTGGTGCTGCTGGAACCAACGGATTCGCTGACCGTTTCGCTTTGAGACGCAGACTCACTGAAGGTAAAGGCATCGGTCAAAGACCACTGTCCGCTTGCCTTGAAGGCGAGGGTGGTTTCTACGACCTTGATGTCGAACTTACCCGAGGCACTGCCTTCAATACCGTAGCTTTGGCCCATGGTGACGGTGCTTGACGAAGTGATCGTATTGGTTGCAGTGGAGCTATCGGTGTGGGAATAGCTCGAGGTGAGCGACGAGGAGGTGCCATTGTCGTTGGTCACGCTCTGCACGATAGCGACCGGCTTGTTCGATGAGCTTACGGGCTCCATCGTATAGGTGGTGCTATCCGCAACACCTGCGAACTCGAAGTCATAGAAGACCAGTCCGAAGCTGTTGTAATAGTACACCTGCTCGGCACCACGCTGGTCGGTAGTGGTGACGATGCTGTAGAACAGGGGGCCTTCTACGCTGCTCAGGTCGTGCATACCTTCGCCATACTTGCTGTTCAGGGCACCCTGGATATCGTGATAGTCTCGGAAATCGTCCGCATCGCAGTTACCGAAGGATCGGGAAGACATCTTCCTGCGCTGAGCGGCCAGCTCATCCGTGGCCGCGTTGATGACGTCGCCCATGGAGTTGGCCTGCATGAGGCCAGTGGAAGAGGCCCAGGCGTTACTGTCCTTGGGACCGCCGCTGACCGAACCGTCGGTCTGATGTGTGAACTGGTAGAGCAGGTCGGTATAGTGGCCGCTGCCAAAGGCGCCGTCAAAACCGCTGTCGGAGTGATCCCAGTAGGCGCCTTCCGCCTTGATCACGTCATAGGCGAACTGGCCCCAGTTGAAGAGCACACCCTGGTTGAAGATGGCGCTTCTAAACAGGGTCTCACGGTCATCGGCGCTTACGCGCTTTGAGTAGCCGTTAAACACGTCAGTGAAGGCAAGCGTCTGGCCATCGGTTGCATTGACCACCGTGAAGCTGGGCTCGAACAAGGGATTTCCCTCACCGTCAACGTTGTCATCCCAGGGAATGGGGCTCTTCACGCAGGTCACCGTGAGAGAGCCGTACAGACCCAGGTGGGAGTTAGTGGAGGTCATCTCGTTGGAGGCGTCGAGCATCATGTATGCCGTGCCTTCGGGGATGAAGATGGTGCCGCTCTGGTAGGTCTTATCCTGCGGGAAGGTTTCGTAATCCGTCTCGGAGACCACCCACTGGCCAGCGGGAAGTTCCACGTTGTTGGCATCGAAGCAACGTGCGCTCATCTTGTTGTGCATGGTGCGGCACTCGCCGCAGCTCGAGGTCACCGAAGCGGTGTAATACAGCATGCCCTGCTCTGCGAGCTCCTTCGCCTGCGGATCAAGGTAGACAGTTGCCACGAAATCGACGTCATCGGCATAGCAGGTGTCGTTCTTCAGGTAGTCGTAGTAGAAGGACTGGCTCAAGCTGGTGGTGCTTCCATCGCTTGAGGAGAAGTTGTCGCCGACAACCGTACCGACATAGCTGTTGCCGTTAGCCGAGGGATCGATGTTGGCAGTGGTGGTAAACATGATATCGCTGTCGAGTGTGAGGTCTGACTTCGTGCCGACGCTGCAACTCGAGCTAACCTCGATGTAGACCGTGCCAGCGGGAACGATGCCGCTGTCGCCAAGCGTATGGCTCTGACGGTAGGTAGAGTAGTCATCCCCGTCATCAGACCAGCGTGAGATCTCTGTCTTGGAGGCATCCTTGAAAACCACCGAGCTTGACCAGTCGAAGGTGCGGCACTCGTCGCACGAGGTACTCATCTGGAAGTTGTAGACGAGCTCACCCGAATCAGCGAGACCCTGTACGTTATCGTCAAGCTTGACCGTGACGGCCTTGGAAAGCGACTTCTTTCCACCCTGCTCACTCGGCCAGTCGGCGACGGGCTGCGTGTAGCCGCTCTCCCCCAAATCCGACATGCTGAGGACCTTAGTAACGCCGTCCTCATCCGCAAACGCCGTTCCGGCGCACATCAGGGAGAAAACGAGCGTAGCTAAGGCCAAGAACCTAAACTTCACCTTCTTCATGAGGCCACCTCTTTCGGTGTCATCGGGTTTGCCGCCGCAGATTCCTACCCTTCGGCGACAAGTTCAAACCCACATCGATCGGTATGCTTAACCATTTATTATATATTTCGAAAAGCACCCGCTTTTCGGCATTGAGGCATAAACCAAATGCACATCTATTTCGAGGAATAAAACCGAAGTGGATCTCCAGCGAAACAGCGCATATCGTGGCAAAACCTTCGCATTCGGCACCCTGATGGCCGCAGGTCTCGTCATGCTTTGCTGCCTGTCGCTCAGCGCGGGCCCCTACTCCGAAAAATATGCGCGCGAGCACGCCGCGGTCATACCCGTTGCCTCCACCTTCGCCAACTTTACCGAGAGTTTTGAGGGGGCGGGCGGTGCTCTTACACAGGCTATTGACGCCAACATGCCTTACGAACCCACGCCCGCGCAGATCGACCAACTTCCCGCAACGACGGGCATCACAGCCTTCAGCATGAACCCCGACACGCGCAACAATCCCACGCTCAGCGCAACCGAGGAAAATGCCATAGCTGATGCCATCGACTATTTTGACCAGCGCGGCATAAGCTGCAGCTGCATGGTGGTCGACCTGACCACAGGACATGTCATAGGCTCCAACTACGATGCGCGCATCTACGGCGCAAGCGCCTTCAAGGGCGTGGTGGCCGCCTATGTTTGCGAGCAGATGATCGATGGCGGCGTCTACGAACTGGGCGGATCGCTTCAAAACCTCATCGAGAGCAGCGTGCGCTGGTCCGACAACGACTCCTACCGTACGCTCAAAAGCGCCTACGCGAGCGGGCTTGCCTCCTGGGTAAGGGATATGGGTGTCGACCCCACCTATGTGAGCCGCTACCGCTTCCCCACCTACAGCGCGCAAGAGTCAACGGCGTTATGGGCCCATATCGCCAGCTACTTAGATAGCGAAAGCGAGACCGCTGTTTGGCTCGGCGAGCAGCTGAGCGCCACCAACGTGTCGCAGATCCGCGATGCCGTGGAGATCGGCCTGGCAGACGGCAGCCTCCTTGATGCGGGGCTTTTGGGCGCCTCAGGTTTTACGGATGCTGGCTCCGCAGGTGCTGGTTTTGCGGATGCCGACTCGGCAGATGCCGGTTTGGCAGATGTCGACTCCGCAGGTGCCGCTGGGAACGTCCCCGAAGAGCAGTCGATCCTCGAGCGCCATGGAGCCGTGGTTCAAAACAAGGCAGGATGGATTTCAGGAGAATACAACAGCACCTCCGACGCAGGCTTGGTTCACCTCGACGGACACGTCTACGCCATCAGCATCATGACGTCCGCCCCCGATAGCGCCAGTTCGCGCGCAGCGGTGACCCAACTCGCACTCGAGCTTCTGCGCGCGATCCGCTAAGCCGGCCTGCACCCACACGCAGCGCCCCCCCCGCAGGCGGCACCGCAACCGCGCCAACCCGCGATACGTACCGCTCGGAGGCCCCTCCCCCCGCACCAACCCGCAGTGCGCTTACCTTCCCCACGTTTCGCACCCACGCACACGGCGCGCTTACCTTCGCCATCAAATAAAAGAAGGCCCTGAACGGGCCTTCTCAAGGGTGCATGAGGATTTGAGGCTACTTATCTGCCTTCGGGATGCTCAGGTTGACTTCCTTGAGCTGGCGAGTGGTCACCGCGTTGGGTGCACCGGTCATCGGGTCAGATGCGCTCGAAGTCTTCGGGAAGGCGATGACGTCGCGGATGGAGGACTTGCCGGCGAGCAGCATGACCAGGCGATCGAGGCCCAAAGCGATGCCGCCATGCGGCGGGGCGCCGAGCTCGAGAGCGTGGATGAGGTGGCCGAACTTGATCTCGATGTCCTCTTCGGAGACGCCGCAGCGGCGCAGGACACGCTTCTGCTCCTCGGCGTTATGGATACGGATGGAGCCGCCGCCGACCTCAAAGCCGTTCATGACCAGGTCGTATGCGTAGCTCAGGCACTCCAGCGGGGCATCTTCGATCTTGCCCATGTCCTCTTCGAACACGTGGGTAAAGGGATGGTGCTCAGCGGCGTACTTCTTCTCTTCTTCGTCGTACTTGAACATCGGGAAGTCGACGACCCACAGCAGGGAGTGGCCCTCACGCGGCACGTTCAGGCGGTCTGCCATGGCAAGGCGCAGCGCGGACAGGACAGCGCTGACCGTTGCGTAGTCGGATGCGGCGAACAGCAGCAGGTCACCCGGCTCGACGCCCATGGCTTCTTTCAAGTTGGCATACACGTCGTCTTCGAAGAACTTGATGATGGGGCTCTTGCCGGCCAGCTCGGTATCGGTATCGGTGTAGGCAATCCAGGCCATGCCCTTGGCGCCGTTTTCCGCTGCAAGGTCTCCCAGCTTCTCGACGTCGCCACGGCTCCAGTTGCCCGCGCCTTTGCAGTTGATGGCCTTCACCACACCGCCCGCTTCGACAGCCTTGGCAAACACGCCAAAACCGCAACCGCGCACGATGTCGGTCAGGTTGACTAGTTCCATGCCGAAGCGGATATCGGGCCGATCGCATCCGAAGCGCTCCATGGCCTCAGCGTACTGCATGCGCTGCAGCGGGAAGGGATGCTCGATGCCCACGGCCTCGAGGGTCTCCTTCATGACGTCTTCCATCATGTCGATGACATCCTCGCCTTGCACGAACGACATCTCGATGTCGACCTGCGTGAACTCGGGCTGACGATCAGCGCGCAGGTCCTCATCGCGGAAGCAACGCGCGATTTGGTAGTAACGCTCGACGCCGCCGATCATGAGCATCTGCTTGAACTGCTGCGGAGACTGCGGCAACGCGTAGAACTTGCCG
>JAFXIM010000154.1 GCA_017533165.1 Eggerthellaceae bacterium | reverse complement strand
GGAGGGTCCCACCTACCTCGGCGCCCTGCAGGCTTTTTCGGCGTACGAACCTGACGTGCGTTGCATTGAGCTTGACGAAGAGGGCATTCGTACCGACCTTTTGGAGGAGGAGCTCCAGCGAATCGGCAAGGGTAATCCTCGTCTGAAGTTCTGCTACGTCATACCCAACTTCCAAAACCCCGCCGGCATCACCATGTCTTCCGCGCGTCGTCACCGCTTGCTCGAGTTAGCTGACGAGTACAACTTCCTGGTGATAGAGGACGACCCCTACGGACGTCTGCGCTATGACGGCGGCCATATGATTCCGCTTAAGGCCCTCGACGACCGCGTGGTGTATCTGGGAACGGTGTCGAAGATGTTCGCACCAGGCTTGCGCACTGGCTGGATTGCCGCCCCTCGCGACGTGCTTTCCAAGATCAACCTGGTGAAGCAGGGCGGCGATTTGTGCGGCTCCACTTTTGACCAGGTGGTGGTTGAGCATTATTTCACCGACACCCCATGGCAGCGCACTCTGCAGAAGTTCATCAAGACCTACGGAACGCGTCGTGACGCCATGCTGGCAGCGCTCGAAGAGTACTTCCCGCCCGAGGCTACGTGGACCAAACCCGAAGGCGGTTTCTTCGTGTGGGTGACGCTTCCCGAATACGTCGATACGGGCTCCATGCTCGGTGCCGCGCTCGACGCCGGCGTCACCTTCTGCCCGGGCGATAGCTTCTTCCCCGATGGGAAGACGGGTAAGAACTGCCTGCGCATCAACTTTAGCTATGAGTCTCCCGAGAACATCGCCGAGGCCATCCGCCGTCTGTCGGTTGTTATCGAGGAGCGCCTTGAGCTGTACCGCGTCTTCCTCGAAGCGGGAGCCCTCAAGAGCCCGCCAAGCAAGGATGGCAAGTAGCTGGAAAGATGCCCGGGAAACTAAGCCCGAGAAGTAGTCGAAAAGAAGTCAGGCTGCCTGGACCTCAGTGTCCTCAGGTTTTCGGATAGGAGAAAAAGGATGAAGGTTGCGGTTTTGATGGGTGGAAGCTCGTATGAGCGCGAGGCCTCTCTTGCGAGCGGTAAGCAGGTCTGCCTTGCCCTCGAGGAGGCGGGTCATCGCGTAGTGCCGCTTGACACCAACAAGGACCTCGTTCCCACGCTGCGCAGCGAGCGCCCCGACGTGGTCTACATCGCCCTGCACGGCAAGCATGGCGAAGACGGCACCATCCAGAGCCTTCTTGAGTTCGTGGGCATTCCCTATGTGGGGTCGCCCGCAAGCGTGTGCCAGCGCACCTGGAACAAGGACGCCATGCACTCATCCCTTGCAAAGTATCGTTTGCTCACGGGCGAGGAGCCCGTCGCCTCCTGGCCGCAAGGCATCTACGTTGCCCGCGATGCTTTCAAGCTTATGGGAGCCGCTACCGCGCTCGATCTCATCGAGGAGCGCGTCATCGGCGGATATCCGGTGTGCGTCAAGCCCGCTCATGGTGGATCCGCGATCGGCGTGCACCGAGTTGACAGGGCAGAAGATGTGGGCGAAGCCATCTTGGACGCGCTCTCCTACGACGAGGCCGTGGTTGTCGAGCAGTGGATCGAGGGCGTTGAGCTTTCGGTTTCCATCCTGGGAACCGGCTGGGATGCCTATGCGCTTCCGCCCGTTGAAATCGTGGCAAAGGGTCACCCCTTCTTCGACGCCGAAGCTCGCCAGGAGCTGTACTCCGTGACCTACCACACGCCCGTACGCTTGTCTTCTCTCTCTCCTGACGAGGCAACGGCTCAGGCCATGCGCGCGGAAATCGAGCGCGCAGCGCTCGAGGTGTACCGTGCCTACGACATCCGCGACCTTGGTCGCGTCGATATGATCTGGGACGGCGCGCAGGCTCGCGTATTCGAGGTGGACGCATCCCCGGGCATGGGCGAGCACTCGCTGTTCCCGGCAGCATGCAAGGCAGCCGGCCTGTCTCTTCCCTCGGTGCTCGACAGCCTGGTCAGGCAGTACGAGCAGTAGGGGTGAGCCGTCTGGCGGAAAAGCCTGCGGCATAGAGGCTATTTCGACGGCATGCCTACTAGGTGGTGACGAAAACATGGAGCCGTAGCGGCTTCTTCGGACTTGCCTTTGGCCTGCCCTATAATGGCAGCAAAAAGAAGCGCGCGATAAGCGCAGGCAATACAAACAGAGGAGGCATCAATGGCCAACCGACTCGGAACATTTATCATCGGCGGTCTCGTGGGCGCTGTTGCGGCGCTGCTGTATGCACCGCGCAAGGGTGAGGAAACCCGTAACATGGTTGCCGAAAAGGCTAACGAGGTGTGGGGAGAGGCTCAGGTTTTGGGTACTCAGGCTGCTCAGAGCGCGCAGCAGGTGTACCAGCAGGCAGCGGTTCGCGGCCAGGAGGCTGTCGCCGATGCAGCGGCCAAGGGCCAGCAGGTCGTCGACGTGGCCTCCGAGCGTGTTCAGGCGGTCGCCGGAAGCGCCAAGCCCTCTTTCGTCGAGAAGAACGACGAGCTGCGCGACAAGATCGAGGCGGCTCGTCAGCGCATCGCCGCCCAGGTAGCAAAGAACGCCGAGGAGGCCGCAGTTGCCGCTGCTGCCACCATTGACGCTTCGGCTGAAGCTGCCGAGGAGCTTGCCTGCGAAGTGGCCGAGGAAGCAGCAGAGATTGCTGCGGACGAGCAGCAGTAATGGTTTTTTGCTAGACACATTGTTTCGATCGGGTTGTGAGTAGCTTGCGGCCCGATCTTTTTTATCGTTCGAGTTTGGAGGAGCTGTGGCGGGAAAGCTAATAAGCACCAAAGAACTGACCGGCCTTCGCGTTGTGGGTTCGAAGCCGAGCAAAAAGGATCCGGAGGCTACGCGAAAAATCGGCAAGGTTCGCGCGTGCGTCTTCCATCCCAAGGAGAAGCGCTTCGTCGGCGTTATCGTGAAGCGCCCTGATGCAGCCATGATGTTTCATCGCAAGGATCTTTTCGTTGCCTATAACGGCTACGACCTGGTTGACGGGCGCCTGGTGGTGCATGATGAGTCGGAGGCGACTGACGCCGCCGCCTGCCGCGCTATGGGCATCAATTGGGATGAATGTGTTTTATGGGTCGACCTTCCCGTTATCGCGCAGGACGGCACCGACCTTGGCAGGGTGGGCGACATCGTGTTCGACCGCCATACGGGCGTCATCGACTATCTGGTGGTAAACGCTGGCGCCACGGCCAACGCGCTTCTGGGCGTGCGTGAGGTTCCAAGTTCTATGATCAGGGGTTTTCGTCAGGGTATCGGTGCAAAGCTCACCACCTATGACGAAGACGGTGAAAACGCCATTCTGGGAGCCATCCTCGTTGACAACGCCGCGAAGGCCCTTGCCTCCGAAGGCGGTTTGGCCGAGAAAGCGGGTGAAGCCACGGCTGTGGTGGGCAACAAGGCTCATCAGGTTGCCGATGATGTGGTGAAACCTGCGGCCCATGCGGCGGGCAAGGCCGTGAACAAGGGAGCCTACGTCACCGGACGCCAGATTTCTCGCGCAAAGGGCATGTTCTCCAACTTCAAGAGCGAATACGACAAGGCCTCGGGAAAATTGTCTTCAGCCTCGCGCGCAACGGGTACGTCCGCCGCCGAATCCGCCGCTAAGCTGTCCGCTACGGTCGGCAAGGCCGCAGCGAAGACGGCTGCTGGCGCGGCAGGGGCTCTCAAGGCAGCAGGCTCTAAGCTTGTCGAAGATAAACCGACCTCTGCCGATGAATACGAAATCGAGTACGAGGTGGTATACGTCGACGAGGATGGCAATGAGATCGTCTACGTTGACGAAGACGGTAACGAGATCATCTACGTTGACGAAGATGGTAATGTGGTAGACATCGATGAGGACGATGATGACTTCGTCATCGTTGCCGGTCGTTCCTAGAAACTCTGCGAAAGGGGCGGAGAGGGCTACGTGATCGAAGAGGAGCGCCACCGGGCGCGCAACTCGATTGAGTTGAAGCGCCAACAGATCAAAGAGCGAGCGGACAAGCCCGTGACGGTTGGTCACGGCATGAAGGCTGCCGACGTATTCAAGTTCGCCGGCCTTTTGGCCTTCTTCGCGATTATGGCGCTGGTATGCATCTTGGTATGGCCCTACATCAAGGATCTCTTCGAGGCGGGCGGCGTCGACCGCGTTATCTCGGAGGTCCAAAACGCGGGCCCGGGCGGTGTTCTCATTCTGCTCGGCATTCAGTTTTTGCAGGTGGTCGTGGCTCTTGTCCCCGGTGAGGTGGTGCAGATTGCCGCGGGCATGATGTACGGTCCGTGGCTAGGCGCGCTTATCATCCTCGTGGGCTGCGTGATCTCGAGCGCCTTCATTTTCCAGCTGGTGCACAAACTTGGCGCGCCCTTTGTCCAGCACATGGTTCCGGAGAAGTACATGGAGAAGTTTCAGAACTTCGAAAAGACCGGACGCCTCAACATCATCGTATTCGTGCTCTTCCTCATCCCCGGTCTGCCCAAGGATGTTTTCACCTACATCGTTCCTTTGACCGATATGAAGATGAAGACCTTCCTCGTGCTTTCAAACGTGGGTCGTATTCCCGGAGTGGTGGTTTCCACCTATGCCGCAAGCGGGCTGATCGAGGGGCGGATTGTGGAAAGCGCCGTTATCTTCCTCATCGCAACGGCCTTGGCCGCCGCAGGCCTTCTTTTACGCAAGCCGCTTATGGATGCGCTTGAGGGCAAGTTGCACAAGTAGGCATCGCGCACCCGGGCGCTTACCTTCTCCGCCTTTTGAATATCTCTTTGCTCACGCGCTTGCCGATGCCGTTCGGCCTGTGATTTCGCCCGCCGCCTTTGCAAGCCCTCGCTTTCTTTGTGAAAGCTCAGAGCTCGAGTTTTCCCATTGGGTACAATAGCCGCATCCCGTCAGACACGACGCTGGCTGTGTGCGCTCTCATTCAGGTGGTGCGCATGGACACCGCGACTGTCCGGGGCTTGTGGCGGCAAGGGCCGTCGTGGATATACACCTTGAAGGAGGATCGTCATGCCCAAGATCACTCGTGATCAGGTTCGCGTTCCGGCCGATGTCATGCCGGAGATGCGCGAGGTCTACATCGACAACTACATGAAGGCAACGCGCGGAACTGGCCGTCTCATGCTGTTTGCATGCGACCAGAAGATCGAGCACATGAACATGGACTTCTACGGCGAGGGTATCGACATCGCCGACGCCGAGCCGGAGCATCTGTTCCGCATTGGCGATCAGGGAGTCTGCGGCGTGCTTGCCGGTCAGCGCGGCCTGATCGCCCAGTATGCAGCTGATTACCCCGAGATCAACTATCTCGTTAAGATGAATTCCAAGACCCACCTGGTAAAGACCTCCCAGGAGGATCCGTACTCCCCGCAGCTCACCTGCCTCGATGCCGTTCTCAGCATGCGTGAAAACGGCGTGAACATCGTTGGCCTGGGTTACACCATCTACCTCGGCTCTGAATACGAGTCCACCATGATGGCTGAGGCTGGCGAGCTTATCGCTCAGGCGCATGCCCAGGGTTTGCTCGTCGTTCTATGGATCTATCCGCGCGGCAAGGCTGTTCCTGCCGAGAAGGACCCCAATCTGATCGCCGGTGCCGCTGGCGTGGCTCTGTGCCTCGGCGCCGACTTCGTCAAGGTTAACCCGCCGAAGCCTGAAGACGGACGTACCCCGGCTGAGGCTCTCAAGGTTGCCTCCATGGCATCCGGCCGCTGCGGTCTGGTTTGCGCTGGCGGTTCCACCGTTGACGCCGAGACCTTCCTTACCCAGCTGCATGATCAGATTCATGTGGGGGGTGCTGTCGGCAACGCAACCGGCCGCAACATCCATCAGCGCTCCCTCGATGAGGCCGTGCGTCTGACCAAGGCCATCAGCGCCATCACCCTGGCTGACTACTCCGTCGCTGACGCCCTGGCCGTCTTCAACGGTGAGGCAGATTTCGCCCTGTAGCCAAAACTAGTCGCAATAGCTTCGAGCCTGCCGTAAAGCCTGTGATGCTGTCGGTGGGCTCGTTTTGCATGATGGGCCATGAGCTTTACGGCTTCGGGTTTCGGGCTTCAGGCTGCGTCCGACAACCCCGCGCTAGTCGCTGAAGTCACCCGGAGCGAGCTCCTCCAAGAAGCTGCGGAACTGCTCGAGCTCTTCCTCCTCGTTGCGCTGCTGCTTGAACAGGTAGGGAAAGGAAGCTCGTTCGAGCACGTCTTCGTCGATGTAGTAGGGC
>JAFXIM010000153.1 GCA_017533165.1 Eggerthellaceae bacterium | reverse complement strand
CCTTCGTTCTACCCGTACTCCAACGCGCCGCTGCTGTTCCGCGCCATGCGCGACGGCGATCCGTACCCGGTCAAGGCCCTCATCGTTCAGGCCGACAACCCGGTCATGGCGTTCTCCAACACCAAGCTCGTCGTCGAGGCCCTCATGAACCTCGAGCTGCTCGTCGTGCATGACTACTTCATGACCCCGACTGCAGCCCTGGCCGACTACGCCCTGCCCGCCGCAACCTGGCTGGAGCGCCCGGACAACTGCTACGCCGTCATGAACCACAGGCCCATGTACTTCGGCGCACAGGCTCGCGTCCTCGAGCGCTTCGAAGGCGGCTGCGACGTCGACTTCCGCGACGACTACGAGTTCTTCTACGGCCTGGCATCCCGCCTCGGCCAGGAGGACAAGTGGTGGGGCCCCACCACCGAGGGCATGCTGGATTTCCAGCTCTCCCCAATGGGCCTGACCCACGAGACCTTCTACAACAACGTCAAGTACATGGCCGGCCAGAAGAAGGTCGAAAAGTACAAGGAGCCCGGCTACAAGTTCCTCACGCCGTCCGGCAAGGTGGAGCTCAAGTCCTCCGTCATCGAGAAGCTGGCCGCCGAGACCGGCATCCCGTTCGACCCGCTGCCGCACTTCGAGTTCCCGGCACAGTCCGTCGAAAAGCATCCCGAGTGGGCTGACAAGTACCCGCTGGTCATGATCACCGGCGCACGCTTCATGCCGTTCTACCACTCCGAGCATCGCCAGCCCGGCCCGTATCGCGACCTGCATCCGGACCCGATCTTCGACATCCATCCGTCCGTCGCCATCGACCTCGACATCAAGGACGGCGACTGGTGCTGGATCGAAACCCACATGGGCCGCATCAAGTAGCGCGCACGCAAGACCTCCATCGTCGACCCGCGCGTCATCAGCGTCCAGCACGACTGGTGGTTCCCGGAGAAGGAAGAGGCTTACCCGTCGCTCTTCGGCGCATTCGAGTCCAACGTCAACGTCCTGCTTGACGACGACCCGGACGGCCTCGACCAGCTGATCGGCGCTTGGCAGCAGACCGGTGTCTGCGCACGTGTCTACAAGTGCGAGGAACAGGACTAATCACCGCGTTAGTCGCCCAGGCCGCCTTGGCGGTTGCGTGAGGGGTCATTCTCCCGTGCCGCCGCCAAGGCCGAATGATAAGCTGCTCAGTAGCTGCGCCAACCATTCATTTGAGTGGAGAAAGTAAGCGCTGAACAGGTAAAACGTTACATGACATGCAAGCCCTCCCCGCAGGCAAAACGCAGGGAGGGCGCATGCGTTAGTGAAAGGCAAGAACATGGCTGACCTCGACAAGCTGTTCGGCATCGACGCCGAGACCATCGAGAAGCTCCAGGACGCAGGCATCAACTCCATCGAGGAATTCTACGAGATCGCCAAGCACGTCGACTCTCGCGCCGAGCTCGCAGAGAAGACCGGCCTCGAGGCATTCAAGCTGGAGGAGCTTTC
Source organism: Eggerthellaceae bacterium (assembly GCA_017533165.1). Next base: position 2,013 of record JAFXIM010000153.1, on the reverse strand, counting down.
CTCCGTCGCCGGCAACTTCATCCTGATGATGGATTGCGTCTGGGAGTAACCCCGAAGCGCGCCCCGCATGGGGCCCTACGTGCATCCCGCACACCCCATGCGCACCCAAACCGACAGACACTAGGAGACCGACATGTGTTTTAGACCCCCCGAGGCCGGAGCCGGCGAGAGCGTTTGCCCTGGCTGCTATATCGTAATCGCGCCCAACCCCGATGGCACCTGCCCCGAATGTGGTGCCAAGATGCGCGAACCGATGGCACAGGCTGGTGCACCGGCCGCCCCGGCAGCACCTGCAGCTCCGGCCGCCCCCGAGGCGCCCAAAGCTTAGCGTTTCTTTTTACCGGGGAGCACCTCGCGTGCTCCCCTCAACGCTTTCCAACCAGCCGAAGAAGACCGACAAAGGAGGCACTGTGAGCGAAAAACAGAGCAAGAGTCGCAGAAGCGTTGAGGCCAAGCTCGCCCTTGCCCAATCTTTTGTCGAGCTGGCCGAAACCACCCCCATCGACGACATCACGGTCAATATGGTGGTGGAGGGGCTGGGCAAGCATCGCAAGACCTTCTACTATCACTTCCCCAGCAAGTCTCATCTGGTAATCTGGCTGTTTCGATACGAACTCGAACAGGAGCTCGAGAAGCGCTTTAAGCCTGACCAGCTCATCTACGGCTCCCCCGATGATGAGTTCGTCGAGTTCGCCTTCTATGCGCGCAATATTGGCGAAAGCCAGCGTATCTACAACGCGCCCTTCTTCGACGGACTCTACAGCTGCTTCGAACGTCGCCGCAACTACTACCGCAACGTGTTCTCAAAGCTGGGACCGGGCACGCTCGAGCATTATCTGCTCACGTTGTACCTCCCCGTCATCACCGACGACATCCACTACCTCATCGAGCGCAAGATCTCCGAGCAGAAGCTCTTGCTGAGAGAGGATATCCGCGTCCAGGTTGATCGCGGCTACTCGGTGGACTTCCTCGCCGAGTTCTTCACCGGCGCTTTCATCTCGCGCTACATCCAACGCCTGAACTATGCGTCCGTCGGGCGCACCGCCGAGGAGATCTCGCCTTTCGAGAACGTGATTCACGATTCGCTCGGCTGGCTCATCCACCAGGAAGTCACCCGCCGCGCCCTGCCCAAGTAGTACGAGGAGGAGCCCCATGTGCATCCCATGCGTCATGTGCGGCGCGTGCCTTGATCCTGCCAACGCGGAGGCGATCTCAGAGGGCGTGTGCCCCGAATGCGGCCAGGAGATCTCCGAAGACGACGTGAGCTGTCCCAACTGCTACGCCTTCATCTACCGCGCACCCAAGCAAGAAGACTAGACTCGCAGGAATCAACGGGCCTTACACAGCGGCGGAGAGCGCGCTGGCGCGCAGCACACCTTCTCACGCGCTGCCTAAAGGCAGGCGAAGATTCACCACGCTACGCATAAAACAGTGGTCTTACAGGGCTTGTTCCGATAAACTCAAATGGTTACACACAAGTGCCAGAGGATAGGAGTTCGCCGTGTCCGCAAACTACAAGAGCCTGTACATGCATCATCTCGACCAGGTGGGCGTTCGCTACACCGACGCGGGAGAAAACAGGGTCACGGTCTCCTACAAGGGCGACAACCTTGCCTCCATCCCCATCCAGGTAAACTTCGACAAGAACGGCAACGAGTACGTTCAGCTCGACTGCTGGAACATCGCCAAGTTCAACGAGGCGAAGATGGCCGCGGGCCTGGTAACCTGCAACGCGCTCAACGCAAGGTTCCGCTGGGGCAAGTTCTACATCGACTCCGACCTCGACGTCCGCTGCCAGGCCGACCTCGTCATCGAGCCGAACACCACCGGTCATCACATCCAGGAAGTCCTGAAGCGTCTGGTCTCCATCATCGACGACGCTTACCCCGAGCTCATGAAGGCGCTTTGGGCTTAATCAACAACGCAGTTTCAAGGGAATAGGCAGGATGCCGTGAAAGTCAAAGTCGAGTTTAAGAGCAATTGGATCTACGACCCCAGCGGCATCAACAGCTT